>NZ_VPCH01000017.1:0-61705 GCF_013418285.1 Acinetobacter sp. YH12152 | reverse complement strand
TTCGCAAGAGATGCGATGGATGTCTGATGATTTGTAGTCATAAATTTAAGTCCCCACTTGTTTCTAAGTGGGGACTAAATTAAGGCTTATAGGATGAATTCATAAGGTGTGTTCAGCGGACGCTTACACACATTTTAAACGCTTTCTAAAAACAAAAAAAACGAGCCGAAGCTCGTTTTTTTATTTCAGTAAGAACTTACCAATGGTAGCTCACACCTACTTTAGCTACTGGCATCCATTCATATTTGTCATCGTTTGCAATTTTACGTGCCTCATTATCTACAGATTCGCTGATTGAAGGTGAGCCTGTTACAGAGTTTTGAAGATTACCGTACTCTTGAAGTTTCACAGTAGGGTTGCCAGTGTAATAAGCACCTACTTCACCAAATACACCAAAGTTTTTATTTAATTTTGGTGCAAAACCTAAACCTACATAAGGCGCAATGTCGTTATCATAAGATAAGTTACCTTTCACACCACCAATGCCAGTGTAGCTCGTACCATCAACTTTAATCGTACCTTCGGCATTTTTATTATGTTTATTTAGACCGTATTCATTATCGATATAACCTACACCTGCAGCAACATATAAGCCTTGTGCCCAAGGACTCGTACTTGCGCCCCATGGACGAATTTCTGCATTTAAGTAGCCAACGCTGTTATCCATATCCATGTCATATTTAGTGCCATTGATTGACAAATCATCAGACCATGAAATATCACCACCGTTATAACCTAATGCAAGGCCGACGTATGGGTTCGCAGTCCAAAGTAACGCACCACCATAACCCGTCGTACCCACTTCTAGACGAGCGCCAGTTGGGATAAGTTGGTTTTGATCAAATGCATAGCCATCATGAACTACAGAGGTATCTGCCATTGCAGTACCTGCAGCAGTAAGTAGAGCAGCTACTGTTAATAAACGTAATGATTTCATGTGTTTCTCCTCAAAATAAACTTTTATTCAGATTTTACAGACTTGTTATATGGCACATGTTAAAAGGAAACACAGCTCAACATTTATGCAAATTTACTGATTTTTTGTTAACTTTTGATACATTTAGATTTTAATATTGATTAATAAAGAGTTTTTGTTTCATTTTTTTAAATATAATAATGGTGCTTGATAACAATTCTGTATATTTTGCGTATTTTTTATACAAACCTTATGAAAATGCTACATTGATCACTCTTAGTTTCTTGGTTTTAGTGCTTGCTTAATAATTAATTCCGATCCTAGGCCGATTTATCATCTATTTTTGACTCGATTTAGTGTAAAATCTTGGAAAATTTTTTTCTGGATGGAAGAACATGTCTCAGCTTTCAACAATCATTGAACAAGCGTTTGAAGACCGTGCTAATTTCACTGCAGCTGACTGTCCTGCTGAAGTACGCGCAGCAGTAGAAGAAGTGATCGCTGGCCTAGACAACGGTACATTACGTGTTGCTGAAAAAATTGATGGTGAATGGATTGTTCATCAATGGGTGAAAAAAGCCGTTTTGCTTTCATTCAAATTGAACGACAACAAACCAATGGAAGCTTGTGACTTACGCTTCTATGACAAAGTAGATACTAAGTTCTCTGACTGGACTGAAGAACAATTTAAATCTGCTGGTGTACGTGTAGTACCACCTGCTGTAGCACGTAAAGGTTCTTTCCAAGCAAAAAATGTTGTATTGATGCCTTCATATGTCAATATTGGTGCATATGTTGACGAAGGTACAATGGTTGATACATGGGCAACTGTTGGTTCATGTGCTCAAATTGGTAAAAACGTTCACTTATCTGGTGGCGTTGGTATTGGTGGCGTTCTTGAACCACTTCAAGCAAACCCAACAATCATTGAAGACAACTGCTTTATCGGCGCGCGTTCTGAAATCGTTGAAGGTGTGATCGTAGAAGAAGGTTCTGTGATTTCAATGGGCGTATTCATTGGTCAATCGACTAAGATTTATGACCGTGAAACTGGCGAAATCCATTACGGTCGTGTTCCTGCTGGCTCTGTTGTGGTTTCTGGCAGCCTGCCTTCTAAATGCGGTAAATACAGCCTATATGCTGCAGTAATCGTGAAAAAAGTTGACGCGAAAACTCGTGCGAAAACAAGCTTGAACGAATTATTACGCGAAGACTAAGTTTTATTTCAGCGGAGCATTCGTGTTCCGTGGAGCTTCTATCGCTCCTCGTCTCTACGGTTAGCAATAATCGTAGAGATTTTTTGTTTTTTTATATCTGGTTAATTTTGTTATGAGTACCCTTCGATCTTCCGCTATTCCTGTTTCTGATCCGTCTGCGGGTTTACGTATTACGGAGATTTTTTATTCATTGCAAGGTGAAGCCAATACCGCAGGTTTGCCTACGGTCTTTATCCGCTTAACGGGCTGTCCGTTACGTTGCACTTATTGTGATACGACCTATTCGTTTGAAGGCGGTGAACGCCAATCATTAGAAGAAATTATTCAAACCACTTTAGATTTTAAAACCCCTTATATTTGCGTGACGGGTGGTGAGCCGCTTGCTCAACCGAACGCCCTTCCCCTTATGACTCGTCTGGCCGATTTAGGCTGCGAAGTTTCTTTAGAAACAAGTGGTGCTTTAGACGTGTCTAAAGTTGACCCACGTGTTTCAAAGGTTATGGATTTAAAAACCCCGACATCGGGTGAAGTTGCACGAAACTTGCTTAGCAACTTCGACCATTTAACAGCGCATGATCAGATCAAATTTGTAATTTGTAATCGTGAAGACTATGAATGGTCAAAACAGCAAGTTGAGCGCTATAAGCTAAACGAAAAAGTTAGCACCATTTGGTTCTCTCCGGCCTTTGCCATTGAAAAAGGTGCTGTTCGTTTGCCTCAGCTTGCACGTGATTTAGCACAATGGATTTTAGAAGACCATCTCCCTGTTCGCTTCCAATTGCAATTACATAAATTGCTTTGGAACGATGAAACTGGTCGTTAAGTTTTAAAGAATTATTTGGAGTAATGCATATGCGCCCTCGTGCCATAGTTTTATTGTCTGGCGGCTTAGACTCAACCACTTGTTTAGCTTGGGCTCAAGCACGTTATGAATGTATCGCCTTAAGTTTTATGTATGGTCAACGTTCTACGACAGAACTGGATGCTGCTCGTGAGTTAACTAAGCAGGCTGGTGTAGAACATCGTGTCATTAATATCGATTTAGGTAACTTAGGTGGCTCTGCGTTAACTGACCATAGCATTGAAGTTCCTGATCATGAACAAGCCGGTATTCCTGTAACTTATGTACCAGCGCGTAACACGATTTTCTTGTCATATGCTTTAGCTGCGGCGGAAGTTTTTGGTGCAGAAGCGATTGTCATTGGTATTAATGCAGTTGATTACTCAGGCTATCCAGACTGTCGTCCAGAGTTTATCGAAGCATTTGCCAACATGGCTCGCCTTGCAACAAAGGTTGGCGTTGAAGGAAAACCACTTAAATTTGAAACACCTCTGTTACATTTATCCAAAGCAAATATCATTCGCTTAGGTATAGAACATGGCGTAGACTACAGTCAAACGGTGTCTTGCTATCAAGCAGATGACCAAGGTCGTGCTTGCGGTAAATGCGATAGCTGTCGTCTTCGTAAACAAGGTTTCGTTGACGCAGGTGTTGAAGATCCGACACGTTACATACCGAAATAACAAGGTAGGGTTTATGAAAAATTTAAAATCAAACATTATTCTTTCTGCTGCTTTCTCTGCAGCTGCATTGTTTGCTTCAGTTGCACACGCTGACAACGACAAGCTTCAACAAGCATATAAGAGCACTAACGTAAAATCTTCGTTAATTAATGTTTGTAAAGAAGAAACTGGCAAAGGTAAAAAACTAACTGCCGCTGAAGTTAGCAAATACTGTACTTGTGCTGTTGAAGCAGATGGTCGTTTAACCAATGCTCAAAAATGGGAAATCCAAAGCACAATCAACCAGAAGAAAAGCCCTGCAACACTCGCTTTTGTTCAAAAACAAAATAAAGACCTTCAAGCATGTTTCGGTCCTCAGTTAACTGGTAAATTAAAAAATTTAACTGAAGAAGCAATGAAATCTGCTCAAGCGAAAAAATAATTTTTCGTCTTAAAAAAGCCTGCAAATGCAGGCTTTTTTATTGCTTTAAGTTCAAAGTAAATTCTGTATGATGGTCATATTTCACATACTTTGTTTAAGCCCCTTTAGGGATAAGACACGAAAAAGGAAATCTTCATGACTGAAATTAGCTTACCAAATCAAACCTTCCCAACCACCTCAGGTGAAGTTAACCTTGCGGAACTTAACAATGACTGGCTGATTGTTTACTTCTACCCTAAAGATTCAACACCGGGATGCACAACGCAAGCTATAGGGTTTTCATGCTTAAAAAATCAGTTTGATGCGCTTAATACCCCAATCTACGGTATTTCTCGTGACTCGGTTAAAGCTCATCAAAACTTCACTGAAAAGCAAAATCTAAGCATTGATTTAATCAGTGATAAAGAAGAAGTGCTATGTCAGCATTTTGACGTGATTAAAGAAAAAAATATGTATGGCAAAAAGGTTATGGGCATCGAACGTTCAACCTTTATTTTCCATCATGGCAAGCTGGTAAAAGAATATCGCAAGGTCAAAGCTGCAGGCCATGCAGAACAAGTCTTAGAAGATTTAAAAGCACTACAAGCAGCATAACAGTAATGATTTGAGCCCGCTCCTTTAGGAATGGGCTCAAACTTAATAAGAAGCTTCTAACTAGAGCAATAATGAGGCTGCAATTCCCCACATCACAACGCCAATAATAAAATCTAAAACTTTCCATGCCTTTGCACTTTGGAAGAGTGGTAATAAACAGCGCGCACCATATCCGAGAACATAGAAAAATACCCATGAAGCTGTAATTGCCCCAATCGCAAAATATACTGCGGTCGATTCAAACTTCGTGGAAATAGAACCAATCAGCACAACCGTATCGAGATACACATGTGGATTTAACCACGTTAAAGCCAAGCAAATCAGCACCAACTTCAATAGTTTGGTTTCATTCTTCTCACTGGGCGCTAAACTGCTCGAAGTTTTGAAGGCTTGCAGAAAATGCTGTGCTCCATAAACTGCTAAAAAAGTTACGCCCAAATATTTAGCTCCATTGACAATTTCCGGATAACTTTCAACCAATTGGGAGAATCCGAGTACACCCAATAAGATGAGTATCGAATCAGAAGCAGCACAAATAGCGCAGAGCCAAAAGACATACTGCTTTTTTAACCCTTGCTTAAGAATAAACGCATTTTGCGCACCAATCGCGATAATTAGGCTAAATCCAATTGCGAGCCCTTGCATATAACTGTACAACATTTTTTAACTACACTTTCAAAGCATTAAATGAATGTTGCTATTATCGAAGCTTATTGTTAAAAATAAGTATTTATAAATAAATATCATTATAACTAAGTTTTTCTTAGTTTATGGAATCTCTAATGCTCATAGGTGACTCATGTTACAAAGCAAACATAGTGAAGCATTTCTTGCAGTTGCTGAAACAGGAAGCTTTGAACAAGCTGCACTACGTTTAAATATTACGGCATCTGCGGTCACGCTCAGGTTACAAACTTTAGAAAAGAAATTAGGTCATGTACTCATTGTACGTGAACGACCCTGCCGTCCAACACTTGCAGGCCAATCTTTATTGCATTATTTACAACACAGCAAATTATTAGAACATAATTTTCTGCAAAATCTAACAGGACAAACGGCGAATGCTTTCTATCAAGTCAATATTGCAACCAATGCTGACTCACTTGCGACATGGTTGCTTCCGCTACTCAAAGATCTCTTAATTGAAGAAAAAATCGTGATTCATTTTCAGGTCGATGATCAGTCACAAACACATCATTTATTAGAAGCAGGACTAGTCAATGCCTGTGTCACAACAGAATCGGAAGCCATGAAGGGCTGCATTGCAGAATATCTGGGTGAAATGCATTATCGATTTGTAGCAACCCCTGATTTTATCCAAAGATGGTTCGGTCAAGGTGTGACGCGAAATGCGTTAAGGGCTGCGCCTGCACTGATTTTTAATGAGAAGGATGACCTGCATACGCAATCGATTCAGAAAAATTTCGGGCTCAATCCTTCACAATATCCGCATCATTTCATTCCCTCTTCAACTGCATTTTTTGATGCCATTACGATGGGCTTGGGCTATGGATGGTTACCCGACTATCAAAGCAAAGACTTGTTAGCAGCGGGAAAATTGATAGAGCTTTCAACAGAACTCAGTATTGATTTAGCCTTGTATTGGCATCATTGGAACCAACAATCTGTTCAATTACAAAAATTGACTGCTGTTGTGCTGCAACATGCCAAAGATCATATGTGTTAAACCCAGTAAGACTACGGTTATTCAAGCCGCCATTGGCCTTTGAGCTGTATCAATACTTGCTCACCTACTCCACCGAGTGCTTTACGCATACCAAAATCACTACGCTTAATGGTTGCTAAAGATTGAACATCCAACACTTTTGGATTTTGCGGGCTTGGGGTGAGTGTGGTATCGAAGATCACAGGTTTAGTGATGCCACGAATGGTGAGATCCCCTCGAATCATATATTTCGCATAAGCCACGGGTTCGATTTGTTTACTTACAAACTTCACTTGCTTAAATTCAGCGGCATCAAAATATTCACTGCCCAAGATTAATCCCTTTAAGCTTGGATTACTAAAACTGATGCTATCTACATCTAACAGTAAATGCGCTGAACCTTTATGCGGAATTTCAGGATCAAATTTTAGGTTCGATTGAACCTTATTAAAGCGCCCTTCAACAATAGATAGCCCCACAGATTTAATGCCAAATGTGACCTGACTATTAGGCGTTAGCGTCCACTCAGCAGCATGTAGGGGCAATACGCAGCATAAAGCGAAGGCTCCCATATATTTTGCTAAGGTTCCGTGACGCAAATTCATGTTTTTCTCCTGAATAAAACACAGCCTAAAATCACTACAATGTTTATTTTTTTGCTCCATTGTAGTGCTAGAAATTTTAGCGTTTTTTTATAGCAGATTTGTTTTATCCTGAGTCATAAATTTGTGTTGAAGTTGTTTATAAATGTCTGTCTGTTGAAATTTTTGCAAAAATTCGACGGTACCTTGAGGAAAAGCATCATGCTGAATTTCACCACGATAATACGCTTCACGTACCGGTGTCGCAGAAATGGCCCCTTCTAGACTATCCAGCTCAACCATTTCCCACTCAGGGAAGAATTTTAAATAATAAGAAGAATCATCTTTAAAATGCCCGATCAAACCGACTTTTGCATTCGTTTCAACTACATCATTTACCAAAGATTTGACTAGCTTTTGCCATTTTTCATCGTTATATACATCTATCACATGCACAAACTTGATTCGCTTCTGATCTTGCTCTGAAAAATTCGACAAGATCATCTGCTCACGTTCTACAGCCAAAAATGGATTTTTGATATTACGTTCATTTTGCGCCGAACCAAGCGCCAGAAGCACATATTGACTTTGTTGCAAGGCAATTTTAATGGTTTGCAGATGTGCTAAATGGAACGGCTGAAAACGCCCAATGAAAACCAAATAATCAAATGTATATTTCATATCAAATCAAACTTTTTATGAACTGAGCAGTTGTGCCACAGGCTGAAATATGCGACATAATGTCGAGCATAAAATCAAAACGAAACTTTTACGCAAGGATAGTACGATGACACTGAGCTGTATTCAACAACCCCATGAACATTTGAATGCGAATTTGGACAATGGCGTACTGACCTTAGCCATTAACCGACCTCAGGCGAAGAACGCGCTGTATACAGAATTATATCTGTGGATTGCCAAAGCATTAGATGAAGCTGATCAAGATACTTCAGTGCGTGTAGTAGTACTCCGTGGTCAAGATGCAGACTTCAGTGCGGGCAATGACATGCAAGATTTTATGAAATCTGCTGCTCAAAAAGGACAAGCTCCAGCTTCAGAAGGCGCACCTTTTATTTTGTTAAAATCTGCTGCTCAATTTTCTAAGCCGCTGATCGCTGCGGTTCGCGGTGTTGCCATTGGGATTGGTGTTACGATTCTGCTTCATTGCGATCTAGTCTACAGCGACAATACCGCCCTATTCCAAATTCCGTTTGTGAGCCTTGGTTTATCACCTGAAGGTGCATCGAGCAAGCTATTGGTTCAACAAGCCGGCTACCATAAAGCTGCTGAATTACTGTTAACTGCTCAAAAGTTTGATAGTGCGACAGCGCTTTCAGCAAATTTGGTCAATAGTATTGAAGAAGATGCTTATGCGACGGCTGCGAAAAAAGCAGCACAGTTATCTGCACTACCACTAGCTTCTTTGGTTCAATCAAAAGCATTAATGAAACATAATGTAGATGAAATCGTGGCATGGATTGACCATGAAGCTGAGATTTTCATGGATCGAGTAGGTTCTCCAGAAATGATGGAAGCTGTTGCAGCCTTTATGCAAAAACGCAAACCTGACTTCTCTCAGTTCAATTAATTTGTAATGGAACTTAAAAACCACTCATATTTGGGTGGTTTTTTTCATCTCAGCCCCAATCTATTTTCTAAATTAAAAACTGGATGTTTCCACATGACTGCAGCATCACAAACTGAAAATAAACCTGAAAAGAAACGCTACTACGAACCTGCACCTGAAGGCATCGATATCGAAAATTTTAAAAAAGTTGTACAAAGCCGTCGTTCTGTACGTAAGTTTACCGACAAGGCCATTCCAAACGATGTTTTAGATGAATGCTTAGACCTTGCCCTGCTTGCGCCAAATTCATCAAATTTACAGCCTTGGACATTCTATGTCGTTCAGAACCCTGCAAAGAAAAAACAGTTGGTGAAAGCTTGCTTAGGGCAACTTGCGGCAAAAACTGCTGCTGAATTGATTGTCTGTGTCGCGCGTACCGACCGTGTAGATGAAATGGCTAAACGTAATATTTCGGAATTTCCATTTCCTGAAGCACCTGCAGCTGTGCAAAAGTATTACAAGTTCATTCCTTATAACTATAAAACTGGTTACTTCAACGCACTAGGTAACTTTAAGAAAGTAGCTTTCAAAGTTGCACGTACACTGGATAAACAATTGCCTGTAACAGCATTTAATGAAGCAGATGCTAAACTTTGGGCGAGCAAAACTACAGCATTGGCTTGTGAAAACTTAGTTTTGGCTTTACGCGCCTATGGTTTTGACAGTTGTATGATGGAAGGTTTTGATGAACCTTTGGTGAAGAAGATTTTAGGATTAAATGCACAGCAATACCCAGTGATGGTGATTGGTGCAGGTGAACGTGCTAAAGATGGTGTATTCTTCCCTCAGTATCGTTTTGATCGTGAGCTGTTTATTCAGAAAATATAATTTGCTTTCAAAAGAATAGTCACAACCACAATTAGCTACGTGACTTTAGTTTATAACGCGTAGGTATTACGTTACTTTGAAGGATCAAAGTAACCAAAATCCCTTGTTAGACAGAAGATTCATCCTTGAATCTCTGTCTAACGGGTTACATCCATGTCACCCTTCGTGTATCTACTTTTTTCTATAACTTAAAAATTTAAAAGCATCATTAAAATTGAATATCCACCATTTGAATAAACTCAAATGCTGGCTCTTCATAAGGATGACTTACTTTTAAAGCCCTTGCGACCTCACTCGCTTTATCTTCAGGCACTATGGTTTCCACACGCCATTCAGGGATAGATTCAAGCTGATCCAACTCACCTATAAAAGGATTTGCGCCTTTTACAGGTTTAAATTGCCCCTTCCCTAAAACTTGCCACGCGCAGTGTTCATAGTTGCCTATACCGCCTGCTCCTGCTTCAAATACGGCCAGTTTGGTAGATTCAAGATGTGATTCTGGGACGTAATAGATGAGTTTGAGCATTTTTTTACAGCCTATCGAATTCCAAATTTTATAGTAGAATAACTTTACATTGCCTATTGAGCTAAAAAACACCCATAAAAATATGAATATTATTGACCTCCAACGTATTCTATATCCCATGTCAAAATGCTTACAAACTGTAAGAAAAGACTATTTCTATTTTGGGTATTCAGCTGATCTAGCAATTTCTATTAAAAATATATCAGATGAAAAATGGGAGCTAAAGACGTATGAAAGAGGTCAAATTATTAGCCAGGAATTCTATTTAAGTGAATACATTACTTGTTTAAAACTTTTGCATCATATTGATAAAATTTCCACTGATGATCCAAACACTATGAAACTGATAGATTATTCAGAAGATTGGGCACTTTTAGAAAAAAAAAAGAATTTTATTTTTGTATCCAAAGTTCCAGACCATATCTTTATAGAGACTTTTCAATAAATTTAACCTCTACAGAAATTCAAAACTATAGATCCCTAGGTTGCAATTTTCTTTTTTCATTACAAGCTGAGATTGATGCAAGCATCCCAATCAGAACATCATCAAATTATCATAAAAGGAAAATTAATAATAATTTAGAGAATGAATTATCTAATAGGCTGCTAGATGAATTTGAACTTCTAGATGTTTTTGAATTAAATACTCAAGAAATAGTTAGCACTTCAAAGCAATCTAAATTAATTAATGACTCCACAACATTTATTAAAAACCAAATATCTCAACCACGTTATATTCTTCCATCTATTATTTTCATTTATATAACTCTGAACTACTTTTTCAACAAATAACACATAAAAAAAACCGCCTCACGGCGGTTTCTATATTTCAAATATTACATCTGCAACGCATAACCCAAAACTAAAAACACCAACTGCAAACACACCACTGCACCAAAAAGTTTCCAGCCCTTTCTACGCAGTGCAGACTTATCAACTGCCGAATATTCCACTGTTTTAATCATGTCATCACCTCATCATGAGTGTTGAGACTGAACTCGTTTAGTTATCCATCTTTCTTTTATTTTGCATAGCTATTGTGCATACATTACACACTAGCATGTTTCCACAAATATAAAAGCAAAATCTAAACCAAGTTCAGCATGGGAGACTACAAAAGTTGCAGACACAAAAAACCACCAAATAGGTGGCATAATAATGAGGCATCTTAACCAATGTTTTAATATTTTTCCATAAGGTAAAATTAAGACATTATTTTACCTTATTATTTACTACACAAATTATCATTAGCCAATGTCATTACAGTTCCATCCAGAGCCTGACTAAATGCTAAATGCGCTTTAAAACGTATTTTAGTATTCATGGTAATTGCACTGATATCTTTAACAACCGTCATTGCTCTAGGTAATTCATCTACTGGAAAACGTTCATAGATACACCCTATCGCACGTGATTTCTCAAATGAAATATGTTTAACCTGCGCTAAGTCTAGTTTATTCACTAATAGGCTTTTTTGTAATTGCACTGCATATTGGCTAACTGCCCTTTGCTGCTCTATTTGCTTAAAATTTTGAGTGATATAAAGATCAATGTCATCACGGATACCATTCAGATCTGCATCCACTCCCATTAAATTATTATCGACATTCAGCTGAAGTTGTCCGCCTCTTTTTTCCACTTCATTGAGCTGTACAACATTCTGCCGCCACATATACGCTTCACAGCCATTCAGAAAAATAATACTCGGAATAACAATCAAGGAAATTTTTACTAATTTTTGTAGATTCATAAGCAATGTATTTTTTATTTTAGCAACTCATCTTAAACGAAAAGCTAAACCATTTAAACGGCTGAAAGGTGAGTATCTCTTCGCCATAAAAAAAGCCCCTTTCGGGGCTTTTCAATTTGTTGATTAAATCAATTAACCAATAAATTTACGGGCATTACGGAACATACGTAACCATGCACCATCTTGATCCCAGTCTTCTGGTTTCCAAGAATGCTGAATCGCACGGAAGTTACGTTCAGGGTGCGGCATCATAATCGTTGCACGACCGTCTTTAGACGTTACACCTGAAATTGCTTCTGGCGAACCATTCGGGTTCATTGGGTAATGCTGCGTTGGGTTGCCTTGGCTATCTACATAACGCAAGATCACTTGATCACCTGCATTGAGTGCTGCAATGTTTTCCACGCTAGCAACTACACGGCCTTCACCATGAGCAACAGCGATTGGAAGAATCGAACCTTCCATGCCTTCTAACAATACAGAGTTTGATTTTTCAACGCGTACGTTTACAGCACGTGCTTCAAACATCTCAGATGTATTGCGGTGGAAACGAGGCCAAGCCTCTGCACCAGGAATAAGCGGCGCAAGCTGAGACAGCATTTGACAGCCGTTACAGATACCTAGAGAGAATGTTTCATTACGGTTGAAGAATTTCTCAAATTGGTCACGTAGTTTTGGATTGAACAATACAGATTTAGCCCAACCACCGCCTGCAC
Organism: Acinetobacter sp. YH12152; assembly: GCF_013418285.1. Taxonomy (NCBI): domain Bacteria; kingdom Pseudomonadati; phylum Pseudomonadota; class Gammaproteobacteria; order Moraxellales; family Moraxellaceae; genus Acinetobacter; species Acinetobacter sp. YH12152. Next base: position 49,339 of record NZ_VPCH01000017.1, on the reverse strand, counting down.
CCAATACGTCACCGTAAGAGAAACCGCCACATGCGACTAAACCTTCAAAGTCATCAAGACTGATACGGCCAGCAAGCAAGTCGCTCATGTGTACATCTACAGTGTTGAAGCCGACTTTATCGAATGCAGCAGCCATTTCTACATGACCGTTTACACCCTGTTCACGCAGAATCACCATGTTTGGACGGCGTTCATTGATGTACGGTGCTTCGATTGGCTCGTTCAAATCAAATGTTGGTTTTGCAATTAAACCTGCATGTGATTTGTCCGCGATCAACGCATATTCTTGATCCGCAGTTTCTACGTTGTCACGCAGACGTTGGATTTGATGTGACACTTCAGTCCATGCTTGCTGTAATTCAGCACGGTCTAAGCTCAAACCATTTACAGTTAAAGTATCTGTATCGTTTACAGTACCTACAACTGCAATTGCATCTTTAAGGCTAGACGCTGCAACTTCAGCTTCTAAGGCAGCCCAATCCGCTTTGCTGATTTGAAGCACTGCACCAATTTCTTCTGCAAATAATGATTCAACAGATTGATCTTCAAGTGCTACACCTAGGCGTGAAGCGAACATCATTTCTGCAACAGTTGCCAATAGACCGCCATCACCGATGTCATGGTAAGCCTTGATTAGACCACGGTTGTTCCAATCTTGAACCAAGGCAAAGAATGCTTTGAAGTCATCGAAGCTGTCTACGTCAGGTGTTACAGAACCAATTGCTTTATAAACCTGAGCAAGGATCGAACCGCCAAGACGGAATTGACCTTTAGACAAATCAATACGTACCAGTACAGACTCGATATTTTTCAATTCAGGTGTCAATGTTTTGCGAACATCAGTCACAGGTGCAAATGCTGTGATCACGCCTGACATTGGTGAAGTGACAGATTTATCGATGCCTTCGTCATTCCAAGTGGTACGCATAGACAATGAGTCTTTACCAACAGGAATTGCGATACCTAGTGCAGGACACATTTCCATACCGATGGCTTTAACGCCTTCGAATAGCGCTTGGTCTTCACCTTGTTGACCTGCAGCAGCCATCCAGTTTGCAGACAATTTAATGTCACTGATCTGGTCGATTTTTGCAGACATGATGTTTGAAATTGATTCTGCTACAGATAAACGTGCAGAAGCAGCAGGATTCAACAACGCAACTGGTGGACGCTCACCCATTGCCATCGCTTCACCTGTATAACCAACAAGGCTAGTCGTTGTTACTGCAGCATCCGCTACAGGCACTTGCCACTTACCGACGAACTGATCACGTGCAACCATACCTGTAATCGAACGGTCACCAATGGTGATGAGGAACGATTTAGATGCAACAGTTGGATTCTTAAGAACGCGGTAAATCGCATCTTTCAAATCTGTTACTGTTTCAGCAGTGAAGTCATCGCCTTTACGTTCAATGGTTTCGTATGAACGGCTCATGCGTGGTGTACCACCAAGCATCACTTGCATTGGCATATCCACAGCTTTGTTTTCAAACAATGGATCTTCAACGGTTAAATGGCGCGCTTCAGTCGCTTCACCCAATACCGCAAACGGACAACGCTCACGTGCACACAGTGATTCAAAGAGTTCTAAAGATGATGGACGGATCGCCAAAACATAACGTTCTTGCGCTTCATTCGACCAGATCTCCATCGGAGACATGCCTTTTTCAAGCGATGGAATTTTACGCAGATCAAGTACCGCACCTAACTCGTGATCGTTCACAAGTTCAGGCATTGCATTTGAGATACCGCCCGCGCCTACGTCATGTACAGACACGATTGGGTTATGATCTTCCATGCGCCAGCAAGCATCAATCACTTCTTGGCAACGGCGTTCCATTTCTGGGTTTTCACGCTGTACAGATGCGAAGTCTAGGTTTTCACCCAACTTACCGCTGTCTACAGAAGACGCTGCACCGCCGCCTAAACCAATCAGCATTGCAGGACCACCTAGTACGATCAGTAAATCGCCTGGTTGAATCGCATCTTTTTCTACATGGTCAGGACGGATGTTACCGTAACCACCGGCAATCATAATTGGCTTATGGAAGCCTTTTACATCACCATTTACATTTTGTTCAAATGTACGGAAGTAACCATTTAACGCAGGACGACCAAATTCATTGTTAAACGCTGCACCACCCAATGGGCCTTCAATCATAATTTGAAGTGGAGATGCCATACGAGATGGTTTGCCGTAGTTTTCTTCCCATGGCTGTTCAAAGCCCGGAATGTTCAAGTTAGATACGGTAAAACCTGTTAAACCTGCTTTTGGCTTACCACCACGACCTGTTGCGCCTTCGTCACGGATTTCACCGCCCGAACCTGTTGCTGCACCAGCAAATGGTGCAATCGCTGTCGGATGGTTATGTGTTTCCACTTTCATCAAGATGTGAGCGGCTTGACTCTTGTATTTATAAACGTGGTGACCTGTTTCAGCATCTAGTTTTGGATAAAAACGCTGTGTGTCAAAACCAACAATTACAGAAGCGTTGTCTTTATATGCCGACAATACATCTGTAGGTGATTCTTTATAGGTGTTTTTAATCATTTGGAACAATGACAATGGTTGAACTTCACCATCAATTGTCCATTCTGAACCAAAGATTTTATGACGGCAGTGTTCAGAGTTTGCTTGAGCAAACATCATCAATTCGATGTCATGCGGGTTGCGACCCATTTTTGTGAATGCATCGGTTAAATAATCGATTTCTTCATCAGAAAGCGCAAAACCAAATTCAGAGTTAGCTTTCACCAACGCTTCTTTACCTTGACCCAAAATATCAATTGAGTTTAAAGGCTTTGGTTCAGTTTCAGAGAAAAGTGCCGCAGCATCTTCAATAGCATTAAAAACGCTTTCAGTCATGCGATCATGCAATGCTAGTTTTACTTCATCAGAAACAGCATTTACACCCTTCAAAGTAAACAAAACACCGCGTTCAAGGCGATGAACCGGTGTATTACAGTTGGCAAAAATGTCTGTTGCCTTAGACGACCACGGAGAGATGGTTCCAACACGTGGTGTCACTAATATTTGGACTTCATCACTTGCTGGCTGGCGCAATTCAAAAGATTGACCATCATTAAGCAGCTGTAAAGCAGATTGCTGTTGCTGTTCGCTGAGCGTTTGGTCAAATAGATAGACCAATTGGCTTTCAATTTCTTGAACAGAACTAATCGAAGATAGACGTGTTAATAGTTGCGTTTTCTTAAAAGAAGAGTGTGCTGGTGCACCGGCCACGATAAACATGCTGATTTTGGCTCCACGGGCTGGTCTTTTGAACCAAGCCGCAATGTGACTTGAAGAGAGCGCATATTCTACTGCGTATTGGCAAAATCAGCTAGATGGCAAAACACGTTTCTCAGCATAATTCCTATAATAAATACTAAGAATTCCTTTATTTTCAGTTAAAAAAAATTGAATGTTTAAGTTTGACAGAATGTGTTGATAGCAATATTAAGAATACTCATAAGATTGAAATATTTTATAATTTTTTTCTTACTTCAAAGAATAGATCTAAAGCATATCTATAAAAAAATGTACTTGGAAACCAATTAATTCGATTAACTGGGATAAAACCTCCTATAACCAAAAGGCCACCCATGGGTAGCCATTTAGTCAATTTATTTTAAGTATTATGGGCGTGATGTTCCATTTGACTGAACTGCATTTTTAACTTTATTCAGACCATTACCCAAAATATCTGTTATTGCTCGACTATTGGTTTTTTGATTAAGCAGATTTATATCATCTGGACTATTGTTCACATTTGACGTAATCGTTTCTGTCGATTTTCTGACGCTGCCCGGAGCACTATTAGGTGCATTATAGGTGTCTCTAGCATTGCGAACATCCCGAAGATCTTGAGAATCAATAGATGCTGCACCACTTAATTCAAATCCAGATTGCTGATTTTTCTTTTGTACTTCATTCATATTCGTGAATTTAACTCCATTTTGTTCAGCATTTGAGTTATCTAAATTTGCAGAATTCGCATCTGGTTTAACATTTGAAGTATTTAGATTTTCGGCTGTTCCACCTGCTCGAGCAACAACACTAAAACCAGTACCTGTGACTTGACTACCTTGATAGGTTTTAGAACTTGAGTTACTAACATCAAATTCAGCACTTACCCCACCTTCATGGCGCCAGTCTTCAGTAGTCGCAGCTCCATTATTTGTACTTGACCGTTTTACTTGTTCTGCTGGAGTATCGGCTTTTGCGCCTGTTGAAAACCCTGCTCCAACATTAAATCCAGTAGAACTTTGACTAGCTGTATTTTCGGCGGCACGCAAATTAACATGTTCGCCCTCTATAGATGTATTGTTAGCGGCAAATCGAGTACCTTCAAAGTTTGCATCACCCGTGGTTGAAATACGAATATTACCACCCGTCGAATCTAAGCTACCAACCACTGCCTGAGAACTTTGCATCTGACTGTTATTTTGTCCATAACTTGCACTCGCCTCAAAGTCGCCTTTACCTGGACCAAGTCCCAATTTGGCACTTACGTCAATATCTTTTGAAGAACTACTAGACGAATGCGTATCTCGTGCTGCATTGAAGTTTAATTCTCCAGCTTGAATCGTAATATCACCAACTGACTGGAACTGAGCACCATTTAAGGTTGTTGCATTTTCTGAAATGGAAGTTATTCCACCCTCTCGTGCAACAAAACTCGATGTTACTGCTTGCGTATCATGACTCGATTCCGAACTCACTGACCCTGTGTAAGAGGCACTAACTCCTGCAGACAGACCAGTACTTCTCGATGTGCTCTGACTATCTGCTGCAACAACTCCAACACTTGCACTTGCAGAAGCACTTACACCAGCTTCAGCAGAAGCATAGACCCCGATTCTTGCATCATGTGATGAAGAATTTTTCGAATATGTTTGAGAATCGCTCACAGCTACATCTGTAATAGTTGCCGCTTTTTGGAATACGCTACCTGCATCAACTTGCGTCGCTTCATCTACAATTCCATTTAATGCTGTTCTTGAGAATTCGCCACCAGCAGTAAATGTATTGCCTTTATTTGTAACGCTTTTGAAAGATTCTTTGCTGTCTTCAGTCGCTACACGCAAGCCAGCTCCAGCTTCTGCACTCGCCCCTGCACTTGCTTGAGCACTTCCCTGCACTGGATTAATATTACTAGCATCAGCTCCAGCACCCGCACTTGCACTCGCTCCTGCTTCTGCTTGCCCACTAATATAAACACCTGCTAATCGACTAGAACTTGAGCGCGTCTCTTCGTGCGTATCTTGCACTGCAAGATTATGTATATCCTTAGCTTCTATTTTTAAATTTCCTGCTGTAGATACATTTGCACCGTGGAAAGTTGCTGTCTCATCTACATTGATGTACATACCACCCGTACCAGAACTGAGTGATGATAAATTATGGGTTGTGCTCGACATAGATTCGGATTCTTTTTCGACCTTAGCACCAATGGTAGTTGTCGTATTAACCTGTGCTGCGACATCTGCATTTACCCCAGTATTTACACCCATTGCACCGACAGACGCACCTACACCCACTCCTGCGTTGGCACTCGCATCTGCTTCTGAATAAATACCGCTTGATGTCACTTTTTTATCACGGCTTGCATATTCAGTATTTTGTCCAGCGGTCACATTTAAAGCTTTCGCATTAATCCCTAGGCCACCTTGAACATCAACTTTAGAACCTCGGACATTTACAGTTCCTTCTTCTGAAGTTATTAATAAGCTACCTGCAGAATTAACATTTGAACTTATGCTTGAAGTACCACCACTTTTTTCTACTTCAACGGTCTTTTCTGAGAACCTTAAACTAGCTTCTCCTTTCGCACCAACTGCTACACTTGCTTCAGCCCCAACCTTAAGTTTAGAAATCTCAGTACCTGCATTCGCTTCGGCAAAAGTATCACTTTGATCCTGTGTTGAATCTAGATACCTCTGAGTCGTTAAACTTTGAGGTGCTTCAGAATCAATTTGCTCTGCCTTCGTGCCGTAGATCGGTTTATTATTGTCTTTTTGCCCACTATTGGTTGCTTTCAAATATGTTGTGGTTGTAGTTTTCTTCTCATGGTGTTGTTCATCTTTACCATCAAGAATATCAACTCCTTTTTTGCCACTTAAAATACTTAAACTTTCTTTATCTTTAATATTTAAATCTGACCCCTCAATCACGATTTTATTTGCAGAGTCAACAATAATACTTCCTACTGTGACCTCACTTGCATTATTTGTACCTTTAAAATCTTTAGTTTCTTGAGATTGTTTACCCCAAATACCACCGCCAACACCAAAGCCTGAACGAGATGATTGTGATGTAACTTGTTCAGTATCTTGAACAGATTCAATTTTAAAATTACCACCCGTTTGTACATAAAGCTGACCGGTAACATCCAACTTACTACCTGAAATAACAGTATTTCCGCCACTAATCATTGCTGCATCTGAACCAAAACTGACATCTGAACCTTCATGATTAACAGTTTGGGAATTCATCGTACCTTTACCGATACTCTTCGTGGTTGCAATTACATTACCTTGTTCATCTTTTTGCTCATAAATAACGTCACCGCGCTTAATGTTTTTGGTTTCCGCTTTTTTAAATTCAATTGCAGAGATATTAATATCGCCATCAGCATTTAGCATAGCGGCTCCCTCAGCTTTTAATGCAGCACCAATATTATTAATATCTTTTGCAGCATCAATCACTAAAGAGTTTTTGCTTACTATACTTGCTTTTGGCCCAACAACAGTTTCGTTATATGCATCACCACCAAAATTATAAACCTTAGTAATATTATTTACCGAACCTTGAGTTGAAGTAAGGTTTATATCATCACCTGAAATTTTACCGCTTAGGTTATTAATATCGTTTAAAGAAGTAATATTTACATAACCACCTTTAACAGTGGATTCATTGTTCGTAAATGATTTTACATCCAATGAAACTTCGAGATTACCACGCAACACAGAACCTGTAGTTTCAATATCACTGATTGTTTTAGAGCTCAAATACACTTGTGGAACAAGTACGGTTTGACCAGCAACTTTTTGTTCGACCATCCAAACAATATCGGTATCTAAATTTTTCAATTGATCCGCAGATAATGCTTTACCATATTCAAGGTTTAAAATTTCTTGACTTTCAGCAGCATTACTAAATAGACGTTGAATCATTTCAACTTGTGATTCAAATCCAGAAGCCAAGACGTTTCGCCCACCAAGCTGGTCCAATTGCTTTTGGATCAAATTCATTTCATAGCTATCATCACCTAAACGTTTTAATAATGCGTCAGGATCAATTCCTAATAATTCATTTAAATAACTTGAACCAATAACATCTGCGGATTCGCCATAAATTGGATTACGCTCTACCAAATACTGGGAAGTTGGATCTTTAGATTGAATATATTCCGTATTACGACCCGCCGGTAAATTAATATCTACGGTTGGAATTTTATCTACTGGATAAACTGGACGTTCAACAGGCAAGGTTTCTTCAGGCTTTTCTTCTGAATCACCAGGATCAACATCATCTGCATTTTGCGTCATTTCTGCTTTATTTTCTTGACTAAGATCTTGATCAGTTTCAATATCTTTTTGATCTGATGGAGATCCTTCACCTTCGATTTTGGTTGGATCTACAGATCCCTCCTCTACACCATTTTTTGACGTATCTTGTTCAAAATTTTGAAGTTTTTCTGGAGTTATATTCCCGCATTCCTTGTTACAGTCATTTAAGGGATTAGCGGGTTCAGGAGTTTTAGGATTAGAAATTGAACTATTTTCCGGTTTATCTTTTTCAGAAACATCTTGTGCATAAATTGAATTAATAAAATGCCCATTACCATCTACCTTAACGATAGCTGATGCAGCTATAACGGATTTCTTGGTCGGTTCATAATTTTCAGAATTAGTTGTAAGCGGACTACCTAAACTAAAATAATTACCCGCAATAATTTTTTTCTTAAATACATCAACAACATTAGTCATATCTTCATTTTTAACCTTATCTTTATAAAAAAGATATTGTTCTAAATCAGCAAAGAATTCATCTTGTTTAATGTTGACATTACCTACAGCTATTTGTTTTTCGTATAACGCTTTGTCCGTGTCCGACAAAGATTCATAAAATATTTTTTGAATATAATGAACAAGATAATTAATTTCCTGATCATCTTCAATGTTTAAGCCATTGAGTTCTGTCGGTATTTTAAAGCCGCTTGTTCCATCTTTGACCAGAAAAACACCCACGTCCCATCGACTAGGCTTATCAACTTCATCAGAGATCGCCAAATACTGAACTGTCACTTTTTGATCACGAACAAGTTCTAAACTTTCATTTTTAAAGACTGCATCCTTTGCTAAATCTAAATTAATTCGGCCTTTGCCGTCAATTACACTGCCAGACGCATAAATCTGACCACCTAAATTTTGCCCAGATTTATCGACTTTAATCGTGACATTACCATCGTCTGCAATGATGCTAGCGGACTCAGTATGCTTTAGATAATTTGTTAAAGTTTTAAAATACTGATCTTCAGTTCCTTCACTATCAGGTCTAACTGACAAATCAGTATTTTTAGTCCAAATCTCGGTGATAAAGCCCGCATTAACACCATTATCATGGCCTTTATCTCCCTGGAAGGCAATCTGATTCCAGACTATGGTATTACCAAATTCATCCGTCCCAGTTTTATTTACCTTCTTTTCACTATTCCAACCAATGCCGACATTTTTTGGTATTTTCCAAGTTAACTTATTTGATAGTGCATGACCCATATAAGTTGTTGAATTAATAAAATCACCTTTAGTGTCAATTAAAATATTACCGTTTTTACTGTTCAATAAATAGTTGTTGGTAAAGTTATTGGCATAGATATTAATATCACCTAAAGCTGAAATTATGCCACCTAAACCCATATCAGTAAATAACTTAGAACCATCTTGTTGTACTTTATAACTAGAAAATTCTATGCCATGTTTTTTGTTCTCAATATCTGTATTATTTCTCGATTCTGAACCAATACTTAATACATTGGCATAAATACTGCCTGAGTTTTCAATTTTATTTGCATGCTCAATTTGAGTATTTAAATTCAACTCACCGTTAGACACTATGGCAGAATCAAGAGATTCACCTTCACTACTCAAAGCAATCTCATTGACCAATAAATCTGCATCAATATTTAACTGTGAATTCTCATTTGCAAATATCAAGTTTTTATTATTAATCTGTGCTGCTTTGATCGAGTTATTCTTAGAGTCTGCACGTACAAAACCATTGATCTCATTTGTAAAATTATGATTTAAAATCAAATCAGATGAAATTAAGTTTGTTGTTGCAGTATTTTGCATAGTATCTGCCAATAATTTAGCACTATGCAAAGTCAATGTCCCCAAATTATCAAAGAAAGGCTGATTTTTTAAATTAAGTTGTGCATTATAAAAATATGCTGAAGCTTCAGCTTTATTATTAAAAGTATCAACAACCAACTCATTCAAATCGGTATTTGGAGCATTTTTACCACTTAAATATAGACTACCGTAGTTATCTAATAAATTAATCCTATCTGCGATAAAACTCGTGTAAATATTGAATTCTGCATTTTTATTGTTATAAATATTCAATACTTGTGTCAAATCCAATTTCGACAGTTGTAAATTCAATGCATCTACACGCCCAATATTGCGAAATAAATTTGTTTTCAAATTCAAGTTTGAACTTGAAATATCTTTATTCTGAATATTTGCTGCTTGTAATGTAAGTTGATCAGTTGCATCATTTGAATAGGTCATAATTAACCCATCATTTTGAATTCCAGCTGATGATTTAGTATCCAAGCTGATTAAACTTGCTTGGCCACCTGACAAAATATCACCTTGGTTAATAATTTGACCTGAGGAGGTAATATGAAGTTGCTTTCCAGCATGTAAAACAGCTTTATCAAAGTTAGTTAAGCTTTGATTATTTATTACATCTAATTGATCATAGGCTAAAATATTACCTTTATTAGTTAAATCTTTTGCATCTATCTCAACATTTTTAGCAACTATCTTATTTTCATTATCTAGTTTAGTACTAATTATATCGATATTATTTTCAGACTGTATCAACCCAGTATTTAATACTTTAGCAGCGGAATCCGCTGTTTCTAGCTTAATAGAATCTACAGCTAACAGTGAACCATCATTTTGGATGTCTGATTTACGCGACAAAATATTTAAATTTGCGTTGCTGCTGATCAAACCTGATGTGCTGTTATCAAAACTATTTACACGAATATCCAAATTAGAATTCGTAAAAATAGATCCTTGGTTTATAAATTCATTTAAGTCACTAAAGCTTAATTTATTTGACTGTATTGCACCCAAATTTATTAGATTTAAAACATCAATGCTTAATTGATTTTTACCAAACAAATTACCAAAATTGTTTAGGCTTTTTTTGGCTGTCATCTCAAGCATATCGGATGCACTGAATAAGCCATCTTGATTAACAATAATATCACTTGCATTAACATCAATTAAGCCAGCATAAGCAAGGCCATCATTAACTAATTTATTAGTATTCAGGCTTAAATTTTGTGAAGAATTTAGTACTGCATCTTTTTGCGTAATTAAATCTTCTTGTGCTGTAAGCAATGTATTTTTTGATTCAATCCATCCTGCATGGTCAATATTTCCAGCTTGAACTGACGCTATTTGTTCAGCAATAACAACTGCAGAATCATCGATAATTGCTTGACCTTTAGTCAGTACTTGAATATTTTTAGAACTGGTTTGACCAGATATTTTTAATTGCTTTTCTGCATTTAATACAATATTTTCATCACTAATCAGTACACTATTTTTACTCAAATCAAGATTATTTCCAGCCGTCAAAGTTGTATTTTTAGACAAAATTGTACGACTAACATTTATATCCTGTGCACCTAGTTTAGCTTCATTTTGAACACTAATTTTTGCGTCTTGAATTAAATGATTTGTAGCTTGTATATCTGCATTTTCAGCAACAAATTTACCCTTCAATTGAATATTTTTAGCTTTTAAATCTGCATTTTGAATAATGGAATAAATCGCACTATCAGCTGATTTTAGTTCATCTGTTGCCTCTAAGCTTAGGTTAGATGCATTTAACAATCCATCTTGTTGAAGATCAGATGCTTTCACAGAAATTTTTTCGTTAGCAACCAATTCAGCTGTATGTTTAATGTCAATTTTTTCATCAGCTTTTAAAATTGCGTTACGCGCATAAATTCCGCCCTCAATTGACATTGTTTTCGCAACAATATCTGCATAATTCTGATGTAAAAGCGATGCATCCTTTCCGACATTGAATGTATTGATGGCAGTAATTTGTGAATTAATACTTTTAAGCTGCCCTAGAAGCTCAATATTTTCTGCACTCAACTTCACTAGATCAGTTGCAGCAAGTTGACCTAGCTGGCTTAATTTCAATGTTTCAACTGCATTCAAATCTAGTGATTTTGCAAAAATCAGACCACTAGAACTAATATGGGTTCCTTGTAATGTAGCTTGATCTTGGGCAATTAACGATGCCGAATCATTCACCACTATGGAATCTTGGCTTGTTGAATTAATTTGATTTGCGTATATTTTCCCTGATAATTCAGTATCTTTTGCTTGTAGTTCAACACTTCCGATAATATTTAAAAGACCTGTCTGAGTCACTTTTAGATTTTTATCAGAATTTAATTTCACTTGATTTGATTCGACATAACCATCGATTTGAACCAAATCAGATGCTTTCAGATGAGTTTTACTTTCAGCTATTAAATCTGCAGAATTCTTCAACAAAATAGATTGTGCTGTAGCATCAATGTTCTCTGCATAATTCTTGCCAGCTAATTGTATGTTTTCTCCAGAGAGTGACAATTGTTGAGCTACTGAAATAAGCGAATCTTCTTGTGTTATAAAATTGTTTTCAGCCGAGATATTATTATTTTTTGCATATAACTGACCTGCCAATTCAATATTTTGAGCATTCAGATTCATCTCATCTGTCGCTGACCAAACTGAAGCGTGTCCGATAGTTAAATTGTTAACGATATTGGCTTTCTGTTGTACTGTAAAAATTTGCCCCTGAACATTTGCATCTTTGGCTGCTATATCCAATGTTTTTTGGCTTTTTAAAACACTATTTTGACCAATATTAAGCTGATCATTGGCTTGAATTTGAACTGATTCCGCATCAGATTCAGCATTTAAATCTATATTTTCAGCTTGTATATCAATCTTGCTTGTTGTCGACTTAAGCTTCGCTTGGTCAATATTAATATTTCCAAATTGACTCTGAACCAATACATTTTTTTGTCCAATGACTTTTGTATTTTGGTTCAATTCAATATTATTTTGTGCTTTAAGTAATATATCCCTGCTTAATGATGCTATTTCAGTTGCACCATGTGTTGTCAGTGTTCCACTTTCAATCGATAGTTGTTCTTTTGAAGTCAGCGTTGAATTTTGAACCGTTAGTTTTTCTTTATTCTCGATATTCAGCTTTTCATTGACATTTAATATAGCCTTATTCAATGCCATATTTTTAGTTGTAAAGTTGGCATTGTTTTCTGCATCAATAGTTCCATCTGTAATACCTAAGTCGATTTGATCATTATCTTGCGAACCAATTTCAATATTTTTTGCACTTAAACTACCAGCAAGGTTTATTTGTTGCACTGAAGCATTGGTATTTTGAAGACTGATTGTTTCCTTTGCTGATATTTTGTTTTTTAGCTCAATTTTCCCTGCTGCAGTTAAAATAAAGTCCTGAGCACTAGCCGCTACATTTCCTAGCATTTTCACCCCGACACCTTGGTCAGACGAAATTAAACTAATGCGATCTGCATAAACCCCTCCAAGCAATGTAGAGTCTATTGCATAGGTAGGATTATTTTGTAAGTCACTAACAGCGGTGACCTGACCTGTTTTAGCGTCATAATCATGTGCACCTGTAACAACTTCAAGTTGTTTGGCATTAATTTGACCGTCTACATTCAAATTACGGGAAAGCAATTGTAAAAGGTTCTGTTCTGAACCATTTAAGCCATTTCCATTTACAGTGATGTTTCCTTGACGAATACTGTAACCATTAATTGAGCCATCAGTTGAAAACTGTGGTGTGCCCGTTGTTAGTGTTGCTCTATCTGTGTTAATAAATCCACAACCTGAACATGTAATGCCATACGGATTTGCAATAACAAGGTCAGCTTTAGCTCCTGCAATTTCAATATAACCACTTAGCTGACTTCGATTTGTACCTGTAACTTCATTTAAAATAACGCGCGCACTTTTATCCAAGTTTTTGTTAGTTTGAATTTTTCCAGCTAACTGAGTCATCACAGATAACGCATCTGACTTCATCGCGGCATTATTTAAGACTTGGCCTGATTTATCTACGTTATAATTTAAATAGCGGTTATGTGAAATTCCTGCTGCATTTGCAGTTGCAATATCAATAACTTGTACACCATTATTGGCATTATAAACACGTGTATTGCCAGATTGGACCTCTACATTTGCAAAGCTTTGTTGCACAAATAGCATGGCCGCCAAAGGTGTAAGTACCGCAAAAAAGCCTGTTACTTTCCCTACTACCGACTGTGCACCATCTTTACTACCTGATGTATCTTTTCCTTTAGAAGAAACTGTTTCTGATACAACATCAAATGCATTCTTTGACTTATTCCAAATTGTTTTATAAATATGATTCATGGTTTATTCCTTAAAATGAAACAGTCGTAGAGAAGAAAAAGTCAGCAGATTGCTTCTTCATAAAGTTTTCTTGATGAATAGGTTGAGTTGCGATTAACTCGAGAGAAACGTTACTTACGTTGAAGGTCGTGCTCAAACTGACACTACTGAGTTCACCAACGGAGTTTGAATTTACTTTGCTATCAACTTTGCCGTAATCTAGACCAAGTACATGGCGTGCATAAACAGCCGTACCATTGATGTCATAAGCTTTATTAAGGGTTAAATCATTTTTAAATGCATAGCCATGATCACCACTCAAAGAGTTTTGATTAAAGCCACGTACACTATATAAACTGCCGATTGAATATTGTTCTGAACCATAAAGTGGATCAAAAGCTTGCTGCCCTGAGAAACTACTAGAAAGGCTAAAGCTTTGTCCTAACCAGTTAAAGCCTTTTAAATAACTGATGCCATAGCTCAATTTTTCGAATTGCGCTTTAGGCATATCTGCTGGTAAATCTGAGGCATCTTCCAAAGCGTTAAATACTTTTAAGCCTTTGGCATAGCCAAGATTCATATTGACTAAACCTGTAAATAATCGATCACTATAGTTAAGACCTAAATCTAATACACTTAGTTTTCGGCTACTCACCCCAAGTTTGATATTTTCTAAAAAGGCTTCTGTATCTTTTGAGGTAAGTGCTGCATTTATACGAAATTGATTGTTTAATCCACGGTGTATGAGTCGATCTAACTTTGCCGAGTAGGTGACAGTTTCACCATGAGATACCAGTTGATTTAAGCCAGTATCAATTGTGCTGTCATATTCAGAGCGAGATGCATTTAAATTCAATGTGTTATAACCAAATGGCAAAACATACATTGCACTCGCAGAAAACGAGTCAGTTCGATTTATATTGAAAGGTAATGATCTATTATATGAAACATTAATTAAGTCATTTAAACCAAATGGATTATCTAGGCTAAGCCCCAATGCTGCTTGATTTTCGCCTGTTGAATCCTGCCCTTTATTGTCATAACTAAAATATCCATTCAGTCGCTTTGAAGGCTCATTATCAAAAACAACAATACTTTCACCGGGCTGTTCGCCAGCTAAAATATCCATTTTGGCATTATTTGATTGGAGGCGATTAATTTGATCAATCGCTTGCTCAAGATCACGCAGATTCAATGGTTTGCCTTTTACAAAGCCAAAAGCAGTCGCCAAAGATAGTGTACCTTGCGCTCTCTCGGTTGTTTTTAGCTCTGTTAATTTTCCCTCTTCTATTTGTAATATTAAAATTCCAGATTTTAAATCTTGTTCTGGCAAATAGACTCTTGTCGCGACATAACCTTGATTTAAATATGAAGCAGTAATTTGACTCATCAATCCTTCAATCGCATGTGTATTCATACAACTATTGGTGTAAGGAGATATAATTGAGTCTAGTGCTTTATTTTTAAGTAAATGATTCCCAGAAATTTCAATTTTTTGAATATCAATACAAGGACCTAAATCACTTGTACCAATACTTGGCGCAGCTGCTTCTATTCGTGTTGGTGGCTTTGACGATTGTAATAATTGCTGTTGTTCATATTTCAGCCGTTCTTGTATATTTTGTTGTAAACGTTCATTTTCTTTATTTGCCAAATCCACAGGATTGTTTGCATGTGCATAATTCATGCATCCTGCAATAGCGATACACAAGCTTAATTTTTTGATTGATAATTTCATAAGTGATCCTAGAAGAAGAATCTGCCTGCTTTTTTAGTTACAATTTTTAATAAAAAAGAAACAGATTTTCGTAAAGTATCACTATTGACTTATTTTTCTATCACTGAAAATAGTTATATTTCCAGCAAGTGATTATAAATTAAACATTTTTATAAAAATAATTTAGCAAATGGTAAATTTAACATTCTTGTAATTTCATTTGCTCATTTTTCTAAGGCATTGCAATCTATGATGCTTAATTTTGAAATTCATTGGAATAGAATCATTTCGAAAAAAATTTATATATGTGTCTAAATATTTAGGAACAGAAACGCCAAATCATGTCGTTCCACTCTAGTGCTTTTCTGCTAAGTTTGGCATTATTCAATTCAAGTAATAATTGAATAATGATAAATGACTCAAATGCGTTGGCTTGAACTTCTTTCTACAGTTCGTATTGGTAGCAATAAACACAGTTCTGAACAGGCACGTAGCCCCTTCCACAAAGACTACGACCGCATTATTTTTTCGCAAAGCTTTCGACAATTAAACCGCAAGACCCAAGTCCATCCCCTCACCCAACACGATGGTATTCATACTCGCCTGACTCACTCTTTAGAAGTGTCTTGTATTGGACGTTCATTGGGGATGCTGGCGGCTGAAAAAATTAAAGATGAACTCCCGATGTGGATTTCACCTGCCGATGTCGGTGCAATTATTCAAGCTGCGTGCTTGGCACACGATATTGGTAATCCACCTTTTGGCCATGCAGGCGAATATGCCATTCGAGAATGGTTTGATGACGCATCGCATACCAACTTTTTACAGGACTTAAGCCCTGAAGAAGAAGCCGATGTGAGACAGTTTGAAGGCAATGCCCAAGGTTTACGCCTACTGACTAAAATTGATTATCATCCAAATGATGGGGGTATGCGTTTAACCTATGCAACTTTAGGTGCGTATTTAAAATACCCGTGGCTTTCAAAAACCATTGCATCGCAAGGCAATAAACCCGCGAGCCAACGGGCTAAATTTGGCTGCTATCAGGCAGAAAAGGAAATCTTACAGCAAATTGCAGAACAACTCGGTTTAATTCAACTGGGCGAATATCACTACTGTCGTCATCCGTTGACCTATTTGCTTGAAGCCGCAGATGACATTTGTTATGCCTTAATTGACCTTGAAGATGGCATTATCCTCAACATGTTGAACTATAACGAAGTTGAGCCAATTTTCCTTGATTTGGTCGGTGACTATGGCATACCTGCCGAATTGGCGATGACTGATACCACTTGGCAACAAAAAATTGCCGCATTACGTGGTCGAGTGATGAAACGTCTAGTCGAAGAAGTCACGACAGCCTTCGCCCGCCATCATCATGAAATTTTGTCAGGTCAACTTAAAGGCAGTTTATTGCAGTATTGCAGTGAAGATATCGAGTGTGGAATTAACCGAGCGAAAGAATTAGCTCGCGATAAAATTTTTGAACATCCACAAAAAGCAGGCTTAGAGATTATTGCACACCAAAGTCTGCAAAATATTTTAGACGCATTTATTCCTCTAACTACGCCAAATAAAACCTTGAGTTTTAAAGAACAGCGACTGATGTCCATTCTCCACCGTTCGGGGGCACATTTTGGGCCGTTGCATTATGAAAACATCATGCAAGTATTGGATATTATCTCTAAATTTTCAGACCATCAGGCTTATAACCTTGCACAGGAACTTCAAGGCAATAAAGTTGGTTTCTTTTAAAGCTGAAAAAATGTGAAGGCTAGTAATTCGCTGGCCTTCACGCTAATCTCACAACAAATTGAAATTGAGCAAATGGCTCAGACTAAACTGAAATAAAGTGAATAAATGACATGATCGGATGTTTAATTGGTGAAGTGCTGGCATTGGAAGCACCAACAGTATTACTCAATGTAAATGGTGTGGGCTATGAAATTGACACCCCACTTTCAACATTTTGCCAACTACAGAAAGGTCAAAAAATCACCCTGTGGACACATTTGGCTGTTCGTGAAGATGCACAACTGCTGTATGGATTTAGCAATGCGCAAGAAAAACTGATCTTCCGCACATTATTAAAAGTTAACGGCGTTGGCCCAAAAATGGCACTGGGCATTTTGTCGACCTTAAGCGTTGAAATGCTGATTCACACGGTTGAACATGAAGATGTAAACACTTTAGTCAAAGTTCCGGGTGTAGGTAAAAAAACCGCAGAACGCTTGATGATTGAACTTCGTGACCGTTTTAAAGCCATGGCTTCAGGCACTGCACCAACGAATTCAACTGTTGAACAAATTCAATTTACGGGCAACTCTGCCGTAGCCGAAGCTGAGGCGGCATTGCAATCATTAGGTTACAAACCAATTGAAGCACAAAAATTAGTGAATGCTGCCAAAGGTGACTTTACTGAAGCCAGCGACATTATCCGTGCTGCATTAAAGTCGATGAATAAATAATTTTTAGTTTCTAATGAGCACTGCATCCTTTGCCTTTTAGAGCTATAGACAGTATGTGAATCACGCAGGCGACAAGGATGTCGCCGTTAAACTGTGCTACAAGGACGTAGCATCAGTTTAACAAATGGGTTTTGTCACTTTTGCCCAGTCAAAAGTGAGAATCGCCTATACAATGGCATTTAAAGTTCAATCGCTTTTTGAGGCTGTGATTCTTCCACAACGATATAGAGATTAGTTAAATAATTATGCAAGACCGTCTTATCAGTGGTTCAGAAAAACCCGAAGACCACTTCGACCGCGCCATTCGTCCAACTTCCCTCGATGACTACATCGGGCAGCCTGTCGTCCGTGAACAAATGGAAATCTTTATCGGTGCTGCACGTGGCCGTGAAGAAGCACTCGATCACACCTTAATTTTTGGCCCACCGGGTTTAGGTAAAACCACACTGGCCAATATTATTGCCCGTGAAATGGGTGGTAACTTAAAATCGACATCAGGCCCTGTCCTTGAGCGTGCAGGCGATTTGGCTGCAATGCTAACCAACCTCGAAGAAGGTGATGTTTTATTTATTGATGAGATCCATCGTCTTTCACCGGTCATCGAGGAAATTCTCTATCCAGCGATGGAGGATTACCAACTCGACATCATGATTGGTGAAGGCCCTGCTGCCCGTTCGATCAAACTGGATTTACCACCCTTCACTCTTGTTGCAGCGACGACTCGTGCAGGCCTACTGACCTCTCCTTTACGTGACCGTTTTGGTATCGTACAACGCTTAGAGTTTTATTCTGTCAAAGACTTAACGCATATTGTGACTCGATCTGCAAACTTGATGGATGTACCCATGACTGCCGAAGGCGCACAGGAAGTTGCACGCCGTGCTCGTGGGACACCTCGTATTGCAAACCGTTTATTACGCCGAGTCCGTGATTATGCGCAAGTCAAAGGTACAGGCGAAGTGACCCAAGAAATGGCGCAACGTGCTTTAGATATGTTGAATGTGGATAAAGATGGTTTAGACACTTTAGACCGTCGTTATCTTTCAATGTTATTAGAACGTTTTGACGGCGGCCCTGCAGGTGTTGAAGCTTTGGCTGCAGCTATGGCAGAAGACTCAGGGACGCTAGAAGATGTGATCGAGCCTTACCTCATTCAGCAAGGTTATGTCATGCGTACTGCACGTGGACGTATTGCCACCAATATGGCTTATTTACAGTTTGGGATGACACCACCAGAGCCGAAAGATAAATAGACGATTATTCACTGAACGACTTCAGGGAGTTAAATTCTCCCTGAATGTTTATTTAAATTTTTAAATAAATTCAATCCACTACAAACAGCAAACTAAAATGATAAATCTTGAGAATAGAATAATTAACAAAATTAATAGCGAATACATTCAAAACCTTCCATTAGACAGTGCCATTGAAAACATTCCCAGAGAACAACCCATCAGTTCATTTAGTCCAAAACAAATGAGTGATTTTGAAAGCTTATTCCACACCGAATACAATTATTTTATCACTGTCGAATGTGAAAACATTCTTAGCAAAGAACCATAGAAGTAAGTGAAGATAATATCTTAACTATTAAATAATCGCCTTCTGCATATCGTATAAAAAACCTGAGCTTCAACTATACTTCTGCCCTCATTTTTATTGGGACGTACTATCACGACGACGTACAAGCTTTGGTCACGGAAAACTTTAAGCCAGCAAAAATTAATACTTTGTATTTCAGCTTCTCATTCTTTGCTTTAGCCATACTCGTTTATGTATTTTTCTGGATAGATCTACCTAATAACTTTCACTTATTTTAGTTATTGGCCTTGGCTTTTGCTGCTTAACGTATATGTATGAATCTTTAAAGGCATTACTCCCAAAGCAACAGAAAAAGAGAATGGAAGAAACTCACTTTCATATTGCGGGATATTTAGCAGCTCATCTACAGGGTTTTGTCGATGCAAAATTTAAATTAGATGAACAAACAAATTAAAAGCAGCCACTTTTTAACCAATAATGACAACTACGAAAGTTAAAGAATTACGTGAGTTGAAACCTTGTGCCATTGGACTGATGACTCACGGTGCTAAACTGCCCGTCATTGAAGCACTTGACGAATCATTGAATTATCGCCATTTTTAAATGCTCTAATTCTATGCTGAAGTGCAGAACAATATTTTTCAGATTTTATAAAGACGGAACACTCTCATGGCGAATAAATTCGAATTCAACATTCGTGTATATATTGAAGATACAGATGCAGGTGGCATTGTTTACCACGCAAATCATATTCGCTTTATGGAACGTACCCGCACAGAATGGCTGCGCGCTTCAGGTGTAGACCATTATTGGCATCAAAAAGATTACAACTTTGTCGTTCATAAAATTAATGTGAAATATTCACGTCCTATATTAATGGATGACCTGATTACTGTTACAGCAAGTGTAGTTTCGTGTAAGGCTACGTCATTTGTGTTGCAACAAAATATTTATCGTGGTGATATTATGCTGGCATCAGGTGAGGTAGAATTGGCATGTATCAGTGCAGAGATGAAACCCCGTCGCCTTCCTGATGAAATACGTGAACTGATTCTGAAAGAATTGGAACAAGATTAAAAAAATTATTTGGCACATGTAGTAACTATGGCAACTCAACTAGAATCAACACTCAAAGTTTCAGACCTCATCTTACAAGCAAGTCCTGTCGTACAACTGGTAATGCTCCTGCTGCTCTTAGCTTCGTTATTCAGTTGGTATCTGATTGCCAAGTTACACATGAGTTATAAAAAAGCGCAGGCCGATGATGAACATTTCCAAAAAATCTTTTGGTCTGGCGCCGAACTCAACACTTTATACAACAATGCTCAGCTCAACTCGAAACGTGTTGGCCTTGAAGATGTCTTCTATCAAGGTTTAGGCGAGTTTTTCAAACTTAAAAAACGTAATGCCAGCGCAGAACAATCAATTGAAGGTACAGAACGTATTCTTCGCGTAGGTTTAAGCCGTGACCAAGGACATTTAGAAAATGGTTTAGGCGCGCTTGCGAGTATTGGATCGGTTGCACCCTATGTTGGTTTATTCGGTACCGTTTGGGGCATTATGAACGCTTTTATTGGTTTGGCAGATGTTGACCAAGTCACCCTTGCTACGGTTGCTCCGGGTATTGCAGAAGCATTGATTGCAACGGCCATTGGTCTTTTTGCGGCAATTCCTGCTGTACTTGCATTTAACCATTTCACAGCCAAAGGTGAAGCCGTTTATAACGATCGTGCGCTTTTTGCCGAAGAAATGGTTGCGTTATTACAACGCCAGTCTGTAGGTTCAACTCAGGACAATGACTAATGGCTATTCAACGTTCTGGACGCTTTGAGCGCATCAAAAAACCATTAAAAAGTGACATGAACGTCGTACCTTATATTGATGTCATGTTAGTTCTTTTGGTGATTTTCATGGTCACGGCACCTATGATCACCACAGGTGTCAAAGTCGATTTACCACAGGCAAATGGCACGCCTATGCAAGCGGAAGATCGCCCTGCGATTGTTACACTTGAGGCGGATGGGACGATCAAACTCGAAGATAAAAATCATCAAAATGATGTACTCACACTCGATGAACTAAAATCTGTTTTAACGGCCTCGCAAAATGAAGCCAACGAACAGAAAAAGCAAATGAGTGTCCTGATTAACGGCAGTGAATCTCGTCCTTATGGTGAAGTCATGAAACTCATGTCAGCCCTTCAAGATGCAGGTTTAACACAAGTAGGTTTACTGACTGAGCCATTAAAATAATTTATGAAAGATTTCAACAAGCCGCCTTTTAAACAAAAAGCCGTTGCGATTGGTTTCACACTAGGTGTTCATATCGTCGCTGTGGTTGGCTTACTTTATCTTGGCATGAGTAAACCACCTGAGCCCCCTAAAAAAATAACCACTGTTTTGGTAAAACCGGAAGATTTAAAACCTGTAACACGTGAAGTCACTGAGTTTGATGAAACCGCACATGAAAATGTAGCTGAACAAATCACGCAAACAGCAGAACCTAGCGTTGAACCAGCACCCGAGATTCCAACGGCTGCACCACCTAAACCAGCAGAACCACCTAAGGCAGATCCACAGGTTGCTGCTCAACAGGCACTCGCTGCGGCAAAAGCACAGCAGCTTGCTGAACAAAAAGCTGCGGACAATGCAAAGCGTGCTCAAGAACAAGCTAAAGCGGCTGAAGCTGCAAAACTAAAAGCACAACAAGAAGCCAAAGCGGATGCGGCTAAGGCAAAAGCAGATGCTACCGCGAAAGCCAATGCTGAAGCAGCAAAACGTAAAGCAGATGCTGATGCGAAAGCCAAGGCCAATGCAGAAGCTGCAAAACGTAAAGCAGATGCTGATGCCAAAGCTAAGGCCAATGCGGAAGCTGCAAAACGTAAAGCAGATGCTGATGCGAAAGCCAAGGCCAATGCGGAAGCTGCAAAACGTAAAGCAGATGCTGATGCCAAAGCTAAGGCCAATGCGGAAGCTGCAAAACGTAAAGCAGATGCTGATGCGAAAGCCAAGGCCAATGCAGAAGCTGCAAAACGTAAAGCAGATGCCGATGCAAAAGCCAAGGCAGATGCAAAGGCTAAAGCCGATGCCGAAGCACGCGAACGTGCAGCCGAAGAAGCCAAAGCTTCATCAGCTAAAAAAGCAGCTGAAGAAGCCGCACAGAAAAAGGCTGAAGCGAAGAAGATTGCATCTACTGCAAAGAAAGATTTTGAAAATAAAATCCGTCGTGCATGGGACACACCTTCTGACTCTGCGGGTAAATCGGCAACTGCTCGGGTGACATTATCAGAAAGTGGTTCAGTCCGATCAGTTATTGTGAACTCTAGTGACCCTGATATGAAAGCCAGTATTGAAGCCGCGGTTCGTGCTGCAGCACCGTACCCAATGCCAAGCGACCCTGATGCTAGACGTGAAGCACAAAGCTTTACCTCTACATTTAGATCTTCAAATTAAGTTTGATAAATCCCTGCATTGATTGCGGGGATTTTTTTATATTTCTTCTGAATATGGCAAACTTTGGAAAATTTATTGATTAGATGGGTTCATTCACTGATTTTTTGAATGAAAAAAATTCTATTTGGTCGACACTTTTCATAAAATGACATATATATAAGTTTTACTAGCTCAGCCTAATTAAGAGCTACTTATTTCTTCTAACCATTTGATTCAAAAATTAAATTTCAACTATATAGAATTATCATTTCCAATTCAAAATGTGATGTTGTCTGCACCAATTTTAAGATAAACTTCAGTGAACTCGAATAAAATCTCTGCATTTTTCACAGTGTTATAACAGTTCAGTCATATTTTCATGCTTTTAATAATCCAAAATCATGCCATTATGTGACACAACCTAATACAGACAATAACTCACATTTTTAGAGTAGTTAGCGAATGATGGAAATGACGCGTAAACATCTTCTTTGCTTAGCCGTATTCACTGCTTTGAGCCCAGTTTTAGTGACTCAAACGCATGCGCAGCTTCACCTCGAAATCACTAAAGCTCCTGAAGAAACACCTAAAATTGCGATCGTGCCTTTTAGTAATGACTCAAATATTTATCCAGTGGTTGAAAATGACTTGAACCGCTCAGGTAAATTTACCAGTGCCTCTAAAAACTTACCTGCAACTGCAACAATAAATTCACCTAATGCAGAAGCATGGAAAGCTGCGGGCGTACCCTATGTCGTAACCGGTACATCAAAAACAACGGCAGATGGCTCTTATGAAATTCACTATCAACTGTATGATGTTGAAAAAAAACAATACCTATTAAATGAACTACTCACTGTACCTGCTTCACGTTACCGTCAAGCAGCGCATATGATCAGTGATGCAATCTATCAAGCTTTAACTGGCATTCCAGGTGACTTCAGCGGCCGTATTGCCTATGTATTGCGTAATGCAGCAACACCAGATCAGCGCTATACCCTACAAATTGCAGATACAGATGGTGAACAACCCCGTACCATTTTGACTTCACGTGATCCTATCCTTTCCCCTGCGTGGACGCCTGATGCGAAAAAGCTAGCCTATGTTTCATTTGAAACCAAGCGCCCTGCGATTTACATCCAAGACTTAGCGAGTGGGAACCGTGAAAAAGTTGCAAGTTTCCGTGGACTGAATGGTGCACCAAGCTTCTCACCTGATGGTAAATCAATGTTATTTACCGCTTCAATGCATGGCAATCCTGAAATCTATCAGATGGATTTACAGACTCGCCAATTAAAACGCATGACCAATGACACAGCGATTGATACAGAAGCACGTTATGCCCCTGACGGTAAATCATTTATTTTTACCTCTGACCGTGGTGGCTCTCCACAAATTTATACCTACAACTTAAGTGCTGAAAGTGTCAAACGTTTAACTTTCCGTGGCGCTTTCAACGCGCGTGGTACGTTAAGTGCGGACGGTAAAAAATTAGCTTTGGTGCATCGTCCTAGCGGTAGTAACTATAAAGTTGCGGTTCAAGACATTGGTTCTGGTGTAACCAATATTTTAACACCAACAAGTTTAGATGAATCCCCAAGCTTCTCACCAAATGGTCAAATGGTGGTGTATGCAACACGTGAAGCAAACCGTGGTTTGCTCTCGATCATGTCTTTAGATGGTCGTTTCCGCATGAACTTACCAAGTGAACAAGGTGAAGTTCGTGAACCAGCTTGGGCACCGAAATAAACACTGCATGATTTATTCAACAATAACTTTTTAATGAAACATCATAAATAACCGTCATGGAGATCAATATGAAAGCAATGAAACTGATTGCGCTACCTGTTTTAGCTACAGCATTAGTAATGACTGGTTGTGCCAGCCGTAAACCTGCAGCAGATGTACAAGCAGGACAAAACCCAAATGGCTCAACCACTGTAAACACTTCAGGTTTAAGTGAAGATGCAGCACTCAATGCACAAAACCTTGCGGGTGCATCATCGAAAGGTGTAACTGAAGCGAATAAAGCATTTTTAGCGAAGCGCGTAGTACACTTTGACTACGACAGTACCGAGCTTAGCAATGAAGACTTACAAACCCTTCAAGCTCATGCCCAGTTCCTTGTTGCTAATGCAAACTCACGCGTTGCTTTAACAGGTCATACCGATGAACGTGGTACTCGTGAATACAACATGGCACTTGGTGAACGTCGTGCCAAAGCTGTTGAAAGCTTCCTGATTACAACAGGTGTAAGCCCTAACCAGCTTGAAGCAGTCAGCTATGGTAAAGAAATGCCAATCAATGCGGGTCATGATGAAAATGCATGGAAAGAAAACCGCCGTGTAGAAATTAACTACGAAGCTGTTCCTCCACTACTTAAATAAGACTTGAATAAGTCTGAGCTAAAAAAAGCACTCATTGATGAGTGCTTTTTTTATTTATATCGTTTCATTTGCATCGTTCTGTGCTTTTACTCATTTTAGCCCTTTAACTCAGGATAAATTCAGTTAGCGACTTTAGAACTTTAAGAAAATATCCAATGAAAATGCAAGTGAACGACTTTAAAAACGAGATCCTTAGCTTTACCAACTAGAAAATTAGCTTAACAATCTAAATCATTATGCTTCTGCTTCTGGATGTTCAGCATTTTCTTTTTCTGTTTGCATCGACTCAATGAGATCATGTTTATTGAACTTTTTATACTCTGCTTTTGCTTCGTAACTGCTCCAAGCAGCTTTTACGGTATCCGCAGAAATATCGTCTAAATTCAATCCCTCAGTTGCAGTCGGAGTCGCATCAAATTTTTGTGTGGTCATTGTTGTGCTCCCTGTCTTTCGATTTATACATTAGATTCAACATAGCATGTTATTCAGGACTTGCAAGGGTAAAATCACGACAAATAGTCTAGTTTAATTTTTCTTTTCCTTCGTTCTCATCTAAAATGTTGCACAATCACATTTTTATCATTTTTGATAAATTAATATTTGGAGTTTTCCGGTTATGTCAAATCTCACCCTTTCCCAATTTCTACAACAACAAAGTGGTAATCTTACTCCTGCATTAGCACAAGTTATTGAAACAATTGGTAATACATGCAAAGACATCGACCTTCTTTTACAAAAAGGTGCTTTGGCTGGTGTATTGGGTAGCGCGCAACACGAAAACGTTCAAGGTGAAGAACAAAAGAAACTTGATGTCATTTCAAATGATTACCTCATCGATGCATTAAAAGTTCATCCACATGTCGGCGGTCTGGCATCTGAAGAATTAGATGAATTCACGCCAGCTCAAGAAAATGGCGATTATCTTGTCTTGTTCGACCCATTAGATGGTTCAAGCAACATCGATATCAACATGTGTGTTGGCACAATTTTCTCAATTCTTCCTGCAAAAAATGCGGTAACGCAAGCTGAAGATTTCATGCAAGCGGGTGTTAACCAAGCGGCTGCAGGTTATGTACTGTATGGCCCATCAACAATGATGGCTCTAACTGTCGGTGCTGGCGTAGTCTTCTTTACTTTTGATCCAGAAAGCAAAGAATTCTTATTAACTAAAGATGCGATTGCGGTTGCAGCAGATACTAAAGAATATGCAATTAATGCATCAAACCAGCGTCACTGGGAAGAGCCTGTAAAACGTTATATCGACGAACTTCTTGCAGGTAAAACTGGCCCGCGTGAAAAAGACTTCAATATGCGTTGGGTTGCATGCATGGTGGGTGATATTCATCGTATTCTTTGCCGTAGCGGTATTTTCATGTATCCGTACGACTTCAAAGATCCGAAAAAAGCAGGTCGTCTACGTTTAATGTACGAAGCAAATCCAATGAGTATGTTGATGGAACAAGCTGGCGGTGCGTCTACAACAGGCCGTGTCCGCATTCTAGACATCCAACCAACAGAACTTCATCAACGTGTTCCTGTGATTATTGGTTCTAAAAACGAAGTTGACCTAGTTACTTCATACCATAATTAATTTCTTATAACGAAAGTCAGTATTTTTGCTGACTTTCGTGGATATCTCCCTCATGGCTCTGATTTATCTCGAATCAAAAGACAACCCGAAAATTAAGCACCTCCGTGGCTTAATCGAACAAAATGCCTACCGTAAAAAACAAGGTCAAACTGTTTTGGAAGGCACACACTTGGTGTTGTCATGGTTAGACTCAAAACGTCCAATCAAATCGATTTTCACCACTGAACAAGCAATTAACCATGCTGATTTCGATCGCATTGCGGAACAATATCAAGGTGCGGTGTTCATTCTAAGTGAATCTTTATACAAAGATATCAGTACACTTGGAACATCTATTGCTTGCTTAGCGATTGTGGATTTACCAAGTTCAAGTGAAGCGCTTAACATCAGTGAAGACACCTTAATTTTAGACAACATTCAAGACCCTGGTAATGTAGGTACCCTACTCCGTTCTGCTGCCGCAGCGGGTATTGAGCAAGTCGTTTGTACCAAAGGCTCTGCATCACTCTGGTCACCGCGTGTATTACGCGCAGGTATGGGCGCACATTTTTCATTAAATACCTTTGAAAATATTGCCCTTGAAGATATTTTGACGAAATTCAAAATTCCAGTGTATGCAACAAGCTCACATCAGTCTGAAAACCTATATAGCAAAAATTTACGCAAACAATGTGTGTGGATTTTAGGCAATGAAGGTCAAGGTGTTTCTGAGTATGCATTACAACATGCAGAAGCCGTAGCGATTCCTCAACCGGGTGGTCAAGAATCATTAAACGTAGCCATTGCTGGCTCGATCTGTTTTTTTGAAATGGTACGTCAGCGTCAGTAAAATCGTTATTTTATTGTATTTAGCGCTTAAGCCTGAAAAAAATAGACTACACTAGAAAAAATAATAATTCTTTTTGTCAACCTAACCGTTATTTCCATCGTTATTTGTATATGAATATGGAAATAATGGTGGGTATCCGATGACAGGATTTTCCATCTCTATGGATTTAGCACCCAAAAAGTCCGAGACGCAAGACAGCAGTGTTTTAAAAAGCACGGCTGAGTCTCGCCTGAAAAACTTCATGAATGAAGTGACGGGGCGTGCTTTAGTAATGATGGAAAGTGCAACGCACGGTCAACATGGCATTGCCATGGACTTGGTGCAAGAAGCCTTTATTTCCTTACATAAAGCTTATGCTGAAAAGTCCACAGAGGAATGGTATCCCCTGTTTTACACCATTTTAAATAATAAGCTGCAAGATTGGCGTCGAAAGGAAGCACGTCGTTCGCAGCCGTTTTCCCTATTTAGAAAAGTCAGCCTAGATGACGACGATGTCGAAATACAGGATGTTGTAGATGAATCTACACCAAACCCTTTCGACTTTCTGGATCAGGCTGTCACTGCAGAGGAAATACAAGATGCTATCGCAGAACTTCCAGTCCGCCAGCAACAAGCATTTATGTTGCGAGCTTGGGAAGGCTTTGATACGCATACAACTGCAGAAATTATGAATTGTTCCGAAGGCAGTGTGAAAACACATTACCACCGTGCCATTCAAGGTTTACGTACCGCTTTGGCACATTTGAATCCACATATGGGAGGATCATCCGAATGAAACAAGATGATTTCTTAAAGCAAGTAACTTCCAAACTTGATGGACTCGCACAGCACCATAAAGACAAAGCAACTGTCATGAATAACGTGCTTGAAGATATTCATCAGCGCGAAACTTCTCGTTATGGTTTTTGGAAAATGTCTGGCTTTGCACTTGCAGCAGCAATTGCAGGTTTTGTCATTTTACCGAATGCGACTGTACTGGATGACAAACCACAAAATCAGGTGATTTCAACCCCTAAGCTCTCCCCTCAAATGGTGGAAGATCTTGAAATGTTGATGGTTCTGGGTGAGGACAAAGTTCCACATGGCAGCTAAAAAATTAGCAATTGCATTCTGTGCTTTTAGTTTTTTGCAAACCAGTTTTGCTGGCTTTGATCGCTTTTGGATATTTTCAAAAGATGCAGATACTCAAGTTAATGAAACTTGGGATTCGCTATCTGAAGCAGAACAACAGGCTTTAATTAAAAAGTATCAGGCTCTCAAAGAGATTCCTGCAGATCAACGTGTCAGCTTGCAACAGCGCATGGATTGGTTCACCCAACTTCCGGACAGTGAAAAGCAGCGTATGCGCGAAACATGGCAAAAAATGAGTACTTTAGAACGTAAAGAACTCGCGACACGTATGCAAAAAGCTAGTCCTGATGAAAGACCTGCTATTCGCGATGAGTATATCAATAAATATTTACAGCCTATCGCTATCGTTCACTAATCAAAAACAACAGTATGTTGTGAAAATCAAATCAATTACATTAGTTAAGTCATAAAAAAAGCCTCTTATCGAGGCTTTTTTTATTGTCTTACTTGCTCAACCGACGCTGACGATACACACCCAAACCTATCAATGCCAACAGTCCAAATACTCCCATAGAGCCACCACCGCTAGAAGAAGCGTTGGTATTCTTCGCAGTATTCTTAAGGGTCAGAGTTGCATTGCTTGATGCAATGCCATCACTATCGACAACGCTATATTCAACAGGATAGTCGAATTGACTAAAGCCATTTTTTACAGAGAAGGTGATTTTGCCACCGTAGCAAGTTTCCTTTAAATAACTTGCGGGACAACTACCACTATACTCGGCTTCAAAGTTCAAACCTGCTGGGATTTTTGTAAAACGAATTGGAATAATTTGGCCTTCTTCATTTTGATGCCACACCGATTTACCCGCTGGCATTGATGCAACTGGACCATCACCATCATCATTAGCATTTTCTAATAAATTATTGACGGTAACTGACAAATTATTTGAAGGACTAATCGTATATTGCGCAGCTTTGGCCACTGGGGTCATATTTTTAAATGCCACACGTACTACACCAGAGGATTCCGCCTGACTCCCTGTCTTTTGTTTTAGCGTATATTTACAAAAACCGTATTCGGTAGGCGCTGTTGTTGCCCCACTGGTGCGATATATAACGATTTGTTTTATTCCAGCATCCCAATCACAGTGCAGGTCATGTGGTGGATTACCCACAATACTTGCTTCGCCTGTACTAGACACCGTAATTTCACTACCAATGCCGATTGGTGAAGTCGTCACGGTATAGTTGTCAGCATTTAAGGCAATTTGTCGTGTTTCAGCACTTCCGTTCACAGACTCTTCTTGAGGTAATGATGCTGGGAATGGATCAAAATAAACCGCACGATATTTGAGGTTATTTTTTAATGCACTGAATGCCGCTTCGTATTTTGTTAAATCATCCTGATTGGCAACTTTGTATTCTGCATAATCTGGATCGTCGATATCCTTTTTCAAAGCATCAATTGTATTTTGATACTTATCTTGCAGAGCTGTTAAAGACTCATTGGTAATATCTGCCATATCTGCTGCGGTTAAATTCATTAACTCAACCGAACCAATATCACATGTGTTTCTTTGCGTAGGTGATAACTGTAAAGTACCATCTGTGATCCGCAAAATGCCCCGTTGATCCGCATCACTACAGCCGTCTAAGCCAAGATTGATTAAGTCAAAACCACTGCCGATCGCTTTCGGATAATACAAAGGTAAATACAAATTATAAGCAGATTTTGTTTGTAGGGCGCTTAACAAAGTCCCCATAGCATAGCTACTTACATCATGGTTTTGCAGAAAGCTTTCCGTACTATTCAGCACACTTTCGGGTAAATCACACTGTGCGGCTGCCAGTTCAAATGCATTATTACTTGCCACAAATTTTTGACCATTATCAGGTACTGCATTATTCAGATAACGACAAGATTTTCCACCAGTATTGTAGGCCAATACATTGAAATACCAAGCCTTTGTACCATTGTTATCATAATAATAGGTACTAGCCGCATTGTTCTCGACTATTGTATTACTGGTTAAAACGAAGCTAGAAAAAGCACTTAAACGATCCGTTCCCTGAGAAATGGCACGGATAATACTACCCGTACTTGGATTTGCTTGGTTTTTTGCAATCGTATTTGCTGTCAGTTCAACCTTGGCATTTCCACAGAAGTCCATCACACTATTGCTCGTCGATGAACCATTTTGAATAATACTGCTTTGCTGGAACACAATTTCAGGCTGGGTATCCCCCAAGTTCCCGATACAATCCATAGCGACAACACTACCTTTAGGTGCGATGTTGCCCTGAACTAAACTGCTCACCAATAATGTTTTTTTCGACATATTATGCGCAACGGAGTAGATTGCACCGCCAGCAACTTTGGCTTGAGAGTTTTCAATTGCACCATTATTTAATGTAAATGCTCCCCCTAAATACAAGGCACCACCACGGTCTTCTGCCATCCCGCCAGTAAGGCGTACATTATTGACAACAAAGTTGGCTTCTGAGCGTGAAGTATTAAAAATACGCGATTTGCCTTGGGCATTAATCGTCGTTCTAATATCCTCATAGGCAGGAAATTTCTGCGTCAGTAAATTTTTTGAATCATAGTTAAAGCGACTTTTCCCCTCAATCACGATCTGATTGAGCGGAACTAACTCACCTTTAGTCAGAAGATATTCACCTGCTTCAAGTTGAATATAATCGGTCTGCCCATTATTTGGATTACCGACATTACATCCACCAAAAGATTTGTTTTTACGTGCAGTTTCAATCGCTTCACGTAAAGAACATTGATTGAGATTTTCACCATTTTCATCCTCAAAGGTCGTAACTTTGATGATATTACTTGTCGCTGCCATAGAAGACATAGCCGCAAGGACCATGACCGCCAGCAATCCTTTTTTATAATTTTTCATGTGCTGTCCTTAATTCTATCCAGACTATTTTTTAAAGCGACGAAATCCAACTAAGCCAAGCAGCGCAAAAATACTCGCCCAGCCTAGAGCACCACCAGAAGTTTTAACGGTTTTACTTTCCATTTCATTGTTTGGTTCTTGGAAAATACGCACTTCTGCTGCTAAATAATTTTTTGCCGAAGTATTAAAACGGGTTGAAGACGTCACCACACGCAATTCAAAAATATCTGCGCCATGCCAATTTCCATTTGGCGTGTATTCAAAATCACCATTCAAATTCAGTGTAAATTTACCTTTTGATTCGGTGCTTTGTACAACTATTGGACAACCATCTTGCCATGGCTCACCTGTTGGATTTGCCATACCCATCACTTTTGTACATTCTTCTTTTGGAATTAAATCACTGTCACCTAAAGCATCTAAGATATTAAACTTCGCCACTTCACCTGTACGTATGTCTTTACCTAAGCGAGGCATGCTCACAGGAACCACAATTTCGATAGCCCCACGATCACACCAAACATCATCCAAATTACGATTTTTTCCACGCTGATCAGAAGACTCACAATACACATGATGCTCATTGCCATCTGCTGTGGTCTTCCCCTTATTTAATATCGGGCTTGAGAAAATCGTTTCGTAATCTAATAAAATACGAGGACGTAAATAACCAATAAATGCGTTATTTGCTGTGGTAAATGGACAGAAAAGTGCATTACGATCTTCTGTTAAGGTTTTACAGCTACCTTCATCTTCACCCGCAATTAAACTCGTCCCAGACCATACATCATTTAAATTTGCAGCAGGCCCAACAGGACAACTCGCAGCCACTAAGTTGTTATAAAAAACAGATTGGTCTGTTCCTGAGTTCACGACTTTACAATCTTGAGCGGTACCACTGAGCGCATTACCAATCACCACACTATTGGCTAAATAAGCATGCTCAGAGGTACTATTTAGTTCGATACCGCCACTGTTCTTCAGTACTGTAATATTATTGAGTGCTAAACCATCACGTAAGTTGACAGCAAAACCTTTGTTTTTGAAAAAGGTACTATTGGCAATGATATTTTGAGGGTTACTGAACACCAACTTGCTGATGTCTGCGAGCCCATTTTGATTGTAAACAATCGCTCGACCAGAAGTGCTTTCATTATTTTTGAACAAAGATGTATAGATTTCATAAGCCGGTGCTTCTGAGTAAATTGCACCACCATCTACCGCTTTGTTGTTTTGAAAAATCGTGGTTCGCATATACAGACGGCTTGCTACAGCTGCGCCATCTTCTGAGAATCCAACATTGTAGATTGCACCACCAAGTCGTGCATTACCATCTTCAAACTTTACATTTTCAAGTGTGAGTTTTTCATTATTAAAAAGGATGCCGCCTTTATCAGCGCACTGATCTTGCTTACATCCTTTAAATGAAATTTCTTTAAAATTGATCGCAATTAGTTCTTTTTCGCCGTCATTAATATTAAAAATTTGATCCTTACCGGTCATTTCAATGACGGCATTATTAAGACCGAGTACGACATCTTCATTGACGTTACTGTCATACGCCGTTTTCAGATTCAGTTCTGCTTTAATATCAATTTTTTTAGTGAGTTTATAAACTTCATTTTTTTTCAGAGAAATTGAGGCATAGGCGTCTTTCCCCCCGCAACCATTATATCCGGCTTCTGGCATACCATTATTGATATATTCTATGGCTTCACGAAGTGAACATTCCTTGTCATCCTTTACAACATCTTCAGTGGTTGTAACGGTAATTTCTGCGCTAAATGCATGACCTGCCATGAGAAGCATGCCAATGCCTATGCTCTGTTTGAGCATATCCATCTCCTTAAATATTTTTTATCTTTTTATTCTTAAGTTGCACAATCCTTGCAACATTAAAATATTTTTATGTACTTTGTCACAGCTTGAGTAATTACTCAAGAATTTTTATTGCTTACCGATATTCATCAATTAGGGCAAAAATTTGTCTTAAATTGGCATGACTCAATTTGACTTTTTCACCTTTTAACATCTGAATCAGTTGTTCTAAAGAGCGAAGTAAAATAGACGCCTGATGCGGCCCATGTGCCAACAAATAATCCACAATTTGTTGATCCATATGGATGCCACGTCGCGCTAAAACAGAGTTCACGAGCGCTTGACGGTCTGCGTATAAGCTACCATTCGGCACTTTCACACTAACAGCCTGAGTTAATCTAGACTGTAGGTCTGGCAGTTCAAGTTTGAGTTCAATTGGCGCTAGTCGAGATGAAAAGACCAATTGACCACCTTCTTCGTTATTATAGTTAATCAGGTGAAAAACAGCTTTTTGCCAATGTGGAACTCCACTGATGGCTTCAATATCATCTAAAGCCACCAAATCATAGCGATCAAGCGAAGTAATCGCTTCAGTGGGAGCATCGAGCAATTCAAGCAATGAAACTTGAATTGCTGATTTGCCAATTTCTAAATAGGAGTCACATATTGCAGACAGTAAATGGCTTTTTCCTGTGCCAGCTCCACCATAGATATAGAAACGATTCATTAAACCAGCATGTAACTGACGAACACCATCGATTACATGCCCCCAACTCGGCCCAGAAAAATCACTAATTCGGGCATCGAGTTGTGGTTCTATATCTAGCTGCAATTGACGCATATCTATATTTTGGCCTTATCAATCTTTATGTTCTGATCTTTCAATGTTACTCGAAATTTCAGGATCTTGCAGCGAATTTGCAGACTGATTTTTGAGCTCAATATCGACAGCAACTTGATTGGTTTCTATGTTTAAAGTGCCACTTGCAGCATCATTTACGACAAGTACATCATTTCGGTATAAATTACTTTTCTCGTAATTTTCGCGTGCATGACGTAATAAGACCACAATAATCGCTGCAACGGGTAGTGCAATGAGCATTCCGAGGAGTCCTGCCAATTGCGCGCCTGCAAGGACTGCAAATACCACTGCCACAGGAGACAAACCAATTTTGTCGCCTAATAAGAAAGGCTGTAAAATATAACCTTCTATCGCCTGCCCTACCATGAATACCACCAGTACTAAGGCCAAATGCACCCAATCCAAACCGAATTGGAACAGGCAAGCCACAATTGCCGAAATAATACCTACCGCAAAACCCAAATACGGAATAATACTGGCTAGACCCGCAATCATCCCAATGATGATGCCAACCTCAATACCGACTAATTGGAGTCCAACCGCATAAACAACACCCAATAAGAACATTACCAAGAATTGGCCTTTTACAAATGCACCTAAAACTTCATGACATTCGCCCACGATTGTGAGCGTGCTTTTTTCATATTTACGTGGAATAAGTCGACGCATGTTTTCTAACATACGCTCCCAATCTAATAAGAAATAGAAAGCTATGATTGGAATTAAGACAATCGTGCCACCAATCTGTATGAAATTCAGACCCGATTGTGCCACTTTTAACAACATGGCTTGGATACTGTCTGCACTATAGTTGGTTTGAATATACTCCATGATCGCTGCTGACATTTGCTCTGTATCAATTTCCATCGGTACAAGATTAAATGTCTCTGATAACCACGGCAGGAATGTATAGTTGACCCAATGAATATTGCTTGGAATATTGTTTTTCGCATACATCAACTGTTCCCATACCAGTGGTACGAGGAACCACATTGCAAGGAATATAGCGACACCAATTCCAATAAAGACCAAACTGATAGACAACCAGCGCGGCAAGCCAATATTATGTAATTTATCGACTAAAGGGCTAAATAAATATGCAATTAGAAATGCGCCGACAAAAGGAACAACTACAGGCTTTAATAAGTATAAAACCCATATGATCAATGCTATCCCAGCAAGAATAAATATTCGGCGCAAGGTGCGATCACCCATATAAAGTCACCTTTTTTCAATGTAATCGTTATAGAAAGGAAAATATTTTAATAAAGATAACATTTTAGTGCGAAATAGCATAAGAGTTTTGCATATTCAGGTTATAATCCCCGCGCGAATGCGGAGACTTCATTATGAGCAACTCAACTTCTACCCCAAACACTGGTTTAAGCTACAAAGATGCAGGTGTCGACATTGAAGCGGGCGACGCGTTAGTCGATCGTATCAAATCTGTCGCGAAACGTACTGCACGTCCTGAAGTAATGGGCGGCCTAGGCGGCTTCGGCGCTCTTTGTAAAATTCCTAAAGGTTATGAAGAACCTGTTCTCGTATCTGGCACAGATGGTGTTGGTACAAAATTGCGTTTAGCATTGAATTTGAACCGTCATGACACAATTGGTCAAGACTTGGTTGCAATGTGCGTAAACGATCTTCTTGTATGTGGTGCTGAACCACTGTTCTTCCTTGACTACTATGCAACTGGCCACCTCAACGTTGACGTTGCAGCAAATGTTGTGACTGGTATCGGTGCGGGTTGTGAACTTGCAGGTTGTGCATTGGTTGGCGGTGAAACTGCTGAAATGCCAGGTATGTATGAAGGCGAAGACTATGACCTTGCAGGTTTCTGCGTAGGTGTAGTTGAGCAAAGTAAAATTATTGATGGCTCTAAAGTTAAAGCGGGTGACGTTTTAGTTGGTGTTGCATCTTCTGGCGCACACTCAAACGGTTACTCACTTCTTCGTAAAATTTTAGATGTGAAAAACGTTGACCTTACTCAAATCGTTGATGGTCGTCCACTTGCAGATACAGCAATGGAACCAACACGTATTTATGTAAAACCAATTCTTCAGTTATTGAAAGAAGTGGATGTACACGCTATGGCGCACATCACAGGCGGCGGTTTACCGGGTAACTTACCTCGCGTACTGCCAAATGGTGCTCAAGCGGTAGTCAATGAAGCATCTTGGGAATGGCCAGAATTATTCAAACTACTTCAAAAAGAAGGTGGTGTTGAACAATTTGAAATGTACCGCACATTTAACTGTGGCGTAGGTATGGTTCTCGTGGTTGATGCAGCCGATGCTGACAAAACTGTTGAATTACTCAATAGCCTTGGCGAAAAAGCATTCACAATGGGTCACATTGCAGACAATGCTGAATCTGTTGAAGGTGCTGACGAAAAAATCCGTGTAGTTTTCGCATAAGCAACGTTCATGATTAAAATTGCTGTACTTGTTTCAGGCAGCGGATCTAACCTGCAAGCCCTGATCGATGCCAATCTATCAGGTCAAATCGTTGGGGTGATTTCCAATAGACCTGACGCTTTTGCACTGCAACGTGCAAGAAAAGCAAAGATTGCAACTGCAGTCATTGAACATAAGCAATATCCAAGTCGTGAAGCTTTTGATGATGTGATGCATCAACAACTGCTCGACTGGGATGTTGATTTGGTCATTTTGGCAGGCTTTATGCGCATTTTAAGCGCAAAATTTGTCAAAGCATGGGAAGGAAAAATGATTAACATCCACCCTTCTCTGCTGCCAAATTATAAAGGAATGCATACTCATCAACGTGTTTTAAACACCGGTGATGTCTTCCATGGCTGTACAGTTCACTATGTGACTGCAGAGCTGGATGCTGGTCAAGCGCTTGCTCAAGGCGTACTTAAAGTCAATGAGCATGATCATGCTGAAAGTCTGGCAGATCGGGTTCACGTGCTTGAGCATGTGATTTACCCTCAAGTGGCAGAATGGATTTGTAATGGCACCATTCAACACACTGAAAATGGTGTTTTATATCGTGGCGAGCCTTTGCAACAACCTGTTCAATTCTGTAAGTTCTAAGCAACTGTATAACTTAACAATCAACGCATCTTAGGGTGCGTTTTGTTTTTTCAGTGCCAAATAAAACTCTATTTATTACTAAAATCTAAAATCTAAAATCTAAAATCTAAAATCTAAAATCTAAAATCTAAAATCTAAAATCTAAAATCTAAAATCTAAAATCTAAAATCTAAAATCTAAAATCTAAAATCCATTTTTGCAGAATGTTCAACTTTATGATCAATATGTAGTTTTTAGTTAAATTAAAGCTTTTAGCATCATTAAAATAATAAGCTTATATTGCAATTAGTAAACCTTATAAATCTAGAAATATTACATCCTTCAAACAAAAGTGGAGAAAATCACATGTTAAAATCCATCACACTGGCGACTTGTGCATGTATAACACTGGGTATGATTGGTTGTGCTACGACATCAAATCCGGCTACTGATCGTAATTTAGATAAATTACAAAACAAAAATTGGGTTGCGAGTGAAATTCAAGGCGTTAAGCTTGAAGCTGACCCTAACAATTCGAACGTACCCACCATCACTTTCGACGATACTCGTGTAAGTGGTTCTGATGGTTGTAATCGATTCATGGGCGGTTACGCTGTGCAAAACACAAAAATCCAATTTTCAAACCTTGCTACAACACAAAGAGCGTGTTTGACTGCGACAAATATTCCTCAACATTTTTCACAGGCATTGAGCCAAGTTACTCATTATGATGCCTCTAAAGATCATTTGAAATTTTTAGATGCCAACAACAAAGTTGTTTTACAATTTGAAAATGCGAAATAAATCTCAAAAGTAGAATGTTTCATTCATAAAAAAAGCACTCTATAGAGTGCTTTTTTTGTGTTGTCGTTTTTAAGGTTCAATGATGACGCTTAGACAATTTAAGTAAATTTTTAATCAATTCAACAGTTTCCACAGGATGTTCCAAGGGAAACATATGACTCCCCGCAGCAACTTTAAATGGAATCCCAAATTTTTTCTCTACCATTTGTGGAAAGTGCCGAGCTAAAAATGGTCCCTGCTCTGCAATTAACTGCTGTACAGGTACTTGTGGTTGAGCATGAGGTAACCACCACAGTGAAGGATTGGTTCGAAAAATATGAACTTCATCATCACGTGAAATCGTCAACTCCACCCCACCACGCAGTTTATCGTCCATCAAGGCATGATCAATATAAGCTTGATAACAGTCTGGATCGAAATCTTTATAAAAACCTTTCGGCCTTAAAAGCTCTGCTGCTTGTTCACGGCTGTCCCAATGATCACGACGACGCTTCGACAATCCTGCTGGGGACATTTTATCGAGGACTTTAAGTTTGAGGAGTTTTGCGATGTGCAAAGCAAAAGACTCTTTCCCCATGATCATAGGCGGATCAATCATTAACACTTGTTCAAACAATTCTGGGCGTTGTAAAGCAGCCTGAAATGTTAAAACCGAACCTAATGAGTGACCTAATCCAATCACCTTACGACCATTGGCCTGACGTACAATACTGTCAATGACTTGCTGTGTTAAGCTTTTCCAATGGTTATCGATTGGGTAACGCTTATCAGGCCCAAGTAACGGCACATAGATCACATCATATTCATCACTCAGTAAATCAAACAATTTTTGATAAACCCGTGATGGCACGCCATTGGCGTGCGCAAAATGAATTAACGGTTTCATTGTAACTTCGTGCTGTTTTCAGATTGAACCTGTTGTGACAATGCGCTTGCCAAACCTTGACCAAACGAACTTCCCATACGACCTAGTACAGAATCAAACGGACTATTTTCAATGGTGTAGTTCACGGCTTTTTCAGTTTTCAATTCACGTTTCAGGCTATTTAAACTACCTGTACGGTCAGCAATACCTAGCTTCACAGCCTGATCACCCGTCCAAAATAAACCTGAGAAAATAGCTGGATCATTTGATTTTAATTTCTTACCGCGACCTTCCTTCACTGCATTAATGAAATGCGCATGAACATTATCGAGTACACCTTGAACATGTGCTTTTTGTGCTGCATCTACAGGTTGAGTCATGGATAAAATGGCTTTGTTCTCACCCGAAGTCATGGTGCGATCTTCTACACCGAATTTTTGCATCAAACCACTAACACCATAATTCGGCATGATCACGCCAATTGAACCCACTAAACTTGAAGGATTGACAATAATTTCATCTGCGGCAGAAGCAATATAGTACGCACCTGAAGCGCCTGTATCACCAATAATGGCATACAGTTTTTTATCGGTATGGGCTTTTTTCAAGTACTGAATTTCTTGCCAAATTTCATCAGACTGAACAGGTGAACCACCTGGTGAATTAATATTTAAAACAATCGCTTTGCTTTGTTTGTTTTCATAGGCTTTTTTCAAAGCTTTGATAGTATTTGCGCTGTTTACACTTTGCTTGTCCGCTGCAATGGTCCCAATGATATCAACCACGGCAATATGTGAACCCGCTGTTGCTGCAGGATCTGATGATGACATGCTGCAACTTTTTGCCATCGCAATGATAATAAATAGCAAATAAGCAAAGGTTAAAAATTTAAAAAATATACCCCATCTACGTGCTCTACGTTGTTCCTCAACGGAAGAAAGTACGGCTTTTTCTAATATTTTCCATTCATTTCCAGTTGGCTGCTGAATATTGTTTGAAGAACTTTGCTGTTTTTCTTCAGGTTTTGGTGGCCATTCGGACATAAAAAAACCCATTTGATCGTTAATTTGTAGTCATTATATACACGCTAATCGCTATAACTGTCTAATCAATTCATTTTCCCCTATAATTATTTTAAATTTTCTTTCATTTCTTTCAGACTTAAATAAGATGACCGACCAAAATTCACAGGACACCACATATCACCTGTTAAAATTTATCAGCCGTCAACCTATTCAAATTTCAAGATTAATTGCAAAAGGTTTGGCTGGGTTAGTCAATGTTTTAAAAATCTCTAAAACCTACTCTACGATTCAACGCAATCTTAAAATTGCATTGCCTGAATTATCAGAGTCAGCTCGCATTCAACTCACTAAACAAGCGATTCGAAACGAACTTTGTTCTTATTTTGAATTTTTTAACATTTGGGGTGCAAGTACAGAAAAAAATATTCAACGAATTCATCACGTACATGGCGCTGAATATTTACATGAAGCGCTCGCCCTACAAAAAGGCGTTGTACTCGTAGTACCACATTTTGGTACTTGGGAAATCATGAATGCATGGGTTGCGCAGTACACTCAAATGACCATCATGTACAAGCCGGTAAAAAGCGAATCTGCCAACAATTTTGTCCGTGCTGCTCGAAGCCGTGAGCAAGCAATATTGGTTCCTACGGATGAATCAGGTGTACGTCAGATTTTCAAAGCCTTAAAACAAGGTGGGACGACTGTGATCTTGCCAGACCACACCCCCAATGCCGGCGGCGAAATGATTCCATACTTTGGTATTCCACTAAAAACCAGCAACTTAAGTGCAAAACTAATTCAAAAAACCAAAGCACGTGCGCTCTTACTGTACGCCATTCGTAATGATAATCATGGTTTTGATATGCATATCGAACCTATCGATGACAATATTTATCAAGGTAATGCAGATGATGGCTCGATGGTTATCTTTAAAGCAGTGGAAGATTTAATCCATCGTTACCCAGAGCATTATCACTGGAGCTATAAACGCTTTAAAGCCAACCCAAAATTGAGAAATCTATACAATATTAGTGATGAAGAAGCCGCTCAACGCATTCGTGATATTCGTGAGGAATATCAAAGACTTCAAACAATAAAAAATGTGGCAGAATGACATTTTCAAGCAATATACTTGAAGTAGTTTTTCTATTCGGATTCTTTAGATAGCCTGCGATATAGATCGAGCCATTTATACTTTGTCCGCTCTTCAATTAGTTCAATTTGTTGTTTATTTTGCTTGAAATGAATACTTCCACTTTGTGCAGTTTGCAAGAGTGGAATGTCTAATTGTTTGAGCCGTGTTTGGGTCATCTTTGCAGGATGTCCATAACGATTAAAGCGACCTGCGGAAGCAATCGCCAACTTGGGCTTAAAATGGTTTAAAAACGCATAGGATGAACTGTGCCGACTACCATGGTGTCCAAGCACCAAGACATCGACTTTTAGGTCTGGATAATCACTTAACATTTGATATTCCGTCTCCCAACCCGCATCCCCCATCAATAGAAAATGTCGTGGGCCATTGACGCCTTTGACCGTGACATATAGAACACAAGAACGTTCATTGGCATTCCATTGAGCATTTGTCAGATCTTCAGGCTTTGGCGAGAGTATTTCAAAATAGACTTGCTGATCCCAATTCCACTGCTGACCACGCTGACATAAACGCTGTGGAACTTGGTTCGTGGTTTGTACTCGCTCATTACTTGAAAGCTGCCCGATATCAAGCTGTTGCTCCAATGAGAAAAAACCACCGCTATGGTCTTGATCTAAATGAGTCAATAACACCCGATCTAGTCGATGGACACCATTCACACTCAAAAATGGCCGGATGATATTCTGCCCGACACTAAATTGACTTTCATCATAGTTTCCACCGAAGTCCACCATCATATGATGATCTACAGAACGGATATAGATCGCCTGCCCTTGTCCCACATCTAAAATTGAAAGCTGAAAATTTGCTGAATTTTTCCATGGAATAAACAGAGCAAAAAAGGCAATGACCGCCCAATATTTTGGCAAGATTCCTTCAGGTAAAAATAAGATTACTATGGCGAGTATCAACAGTACGATCTGAGTGGACGTCAATGCGACATCGTGCATTTTTGGTGCAAAGAGTCGATCTAAGCCATAGAGAAATACATGTAACACTTCTAAACACAGATCATTGAATAAAAAGACCAAATGCGCCAAAGGTGTAGAAATATAAGAAAGTGCCCCTCCGATGATATCTAAAGGAACCACCACAGCCCCTAACCACGGGATGGCGAATAAATTACTTAATGGGCTAATCCAAGTCACTTGCTTGAAAAAAATCACCATCAATGGAAATAAGGCGACAAAGATTTTCCATTGTGATTCCACCATCAACCACATTGAATGCTTTAACTTTTGCCAAAAACTGACTTCCGCTTGAGCCAGTAAATGCATCCTTAAGGTTTGATATATCCGCAGTAAAATAAAGCATGCGCCATAAGACAACCAAAATGCCGCGGATAAAATACTAAAGGGATCCACGAGCAATAAAATTGCGGCACTAAAAACCAGCAGTTGAAAAGGCTGAATGGTTTGCCGTAACAAAAGCATGCTACTTGCGACAAGGCAGATCGTCAGCGTTCTTAGTGCTGGTATTTCAAAACCGGTAAATGCACAATATAAAAGGACACAGAAGATAAAGGGCACGACCAATACATATTGTTTAGGCCATTTGAGATAAATTTTGGGACAATATTTACGGATACCCAACTGCATCGCCCAACAGAGCATGCTGGCAAAAACCAGTACATGCGGACCAGAGATCGCTAGTAAATGACTCATGCCAAAGCGTTGAAATAATTCACTGGTGCCTTCAGTGAGTAAACTTTTATCACCAGTAAGCAGTGCTAGCAGCAAGCCATGATTTCGTAGTGGTTGTTGATATATAAACGCTCTTAAATATAAACGCTGCTGTTCGACTTTTATTTTGAACTGATGCAACACACCTTGATGTCGTTGATACTGATGACCATAGCCCATTGCAGTCATATGTTGGGGTGGTATCAATTCGACTGACTTCACCTTTAAACTAGCATGTATATTTTGCTGTATGCTCCACCGTTCTTGATCAAATGCACCTTCGGTCACATAACTCTGTGTAGGCCGTAACTCACCATACATGCGATAGTATTGCCCGGGAACTAGCTGGATCGTCTGGTCATTATTTTGCAAAATCGAATTGGGTAAATACGCCATAAAATATTGAATCTGCTGATTCACATTTAGCACTTCGGCTTTTTGATGTATCGCTTGGTCTTTGAGTTGGCTAATTTGTGGGATATACACAATAAACTCGCCTTGTCTGCTCTGATGCTCAACCAATGCCAAACGCTGATCAAGTTGAGTATTGGCGAAACTGAAGCCGAGAACTGCGCCCATGCAAAGATTTGTACTGAGCTGTAAGAATTTCGAAAAGATACTTTTTAGTTTTGGGGAAATACAAAGCTGTAAACCTAGCCAAATCAGAACAATAAAAAGCAACTGAGCTGTCGAAATATGTGGATTCCAAAACGTGAACCCCATAAAAGAAATGCCTAAAATCCAGCCAATACAAAAGCTTTGTAACATGAGTCGTCATTATTTTTATTATGTGCTGGTAATAATAAAGCCCACCGAGGTGAGCTTCAATCAAACAATCTTAATCCACTAATTTTTGCGAAATCAATTTAGCGATTAGTCATCTACCCATAAACCATCTTGCATATGCAAAATCGCATCAGCAGATTGAGCTAA
This sequence comes from Acinetobacter sp. YH12152, assembly GCF_013418285.1. Lineage (NCBI taxonomy): Bacteria > Pseudomonadati > Pseudomonadota > Gammaproteobacteria > Moraxellales > Moraxellaceae > Acinetobacter > Acinetobacter sp. YH12152. The sequence goes on along the minus strand of NZ_VPCH01000017.1, from coordinate 5,483 downwards.
ATATTCGTCATGGGTCACGATTAACATGGCCATGTTAAATTCTTTACGCAACTCAGATAGTAACTCAAAAATCTTTACCGCGGTTTTGCGGTCTAAGTTCCCAGTTGGCTCATCAGCCATCATCAACTTAGGTTTTGCTACTAATGCACGAGCCAAAGCCACACGTTGACGTTCACCACCTGAAAGCTCACCGGGCTTGTGCGTCATGCGGTGGGAAAGTCCAACGCGTTCCAAGAGATATTCAGCTTGCTGCTTCACTTCTTTGAAGTTACTCGACTTACGTAACATTAATGGCATCGCCACATTTTCAAAGGCGGTAAATTCAGGTAGCAAGTGATGGAATTGATACACAAAACCTAAATGCTCATTACGAATATAACCACGCTCTGCTTCACCTAAAGTGTCAAAGCGTTGACCATTAATCAACACTTGACCCGATGTTGGACGATCCAAGCCACCCAATACATGCAACAACGTACTTTTACCAGAGCCACTTGACCCCACAATCGAAACAAACTCACCCGCTTTAACTTGTAATGAAAGTCCACGAATCACATCGACTGTAGACTTCCCATCGGTAAAAGATTTGGTAATGTTTTGGGCATCTAAAACTAAATTACTCATAGCGTAGTGCCTCTGCAGGTTGAACTTTAGCTGCACGTAAAGCTGGATAAATAGTCGCGATAAAGCTAAGACCCAATGATAAGGACACAATCACCACAACATCTTGCCATCTTAAATAAGACGGTAAATAGTTGATGAAGTAAGCATCAAACATATTTAAGCCCAGTGTAGTATTTAACCAACCAACTAAATTACTAATACTGGATGCAGCGATAATTCCTAAGATCGCCCCAGACACCGTACCAATCACCCCAATCACTGTACCTTGCACCATGAAGATCCGCGTAATTGTAGCTGGTGAAGCGCCTAGAGTACGCAAAATTGCAATATCAGATTTTTTATCAGTGACCACCATCACCAATGAAGACACGATATTAAATGCTGCAACCAATACGATCAGGAACAGCAATAAACTTACCATTGCCTTTTCCATTTGAATCGCACTAAATAGGTTGCCGTGTGTATAAGTCCAATCTGAAGCATAGAAGTTTGCTGGTAGATCACGCACAATTTCTTGAGAGACTTGTGGTGCTGCAAAAATATCATCCAACTTCATACGGATGCCTTGTGCACCATCTGGCAGTCTTAATAAAGTCGACGCATCGTTCAGGGCCACATAGCCCATCATCGAATCAACTTCCGCACCAATACTGAAAATACCCACAATTTTAAATCGTTTAAAACGCGGAACAACGCCAGCCGGCGAAGGAGTTGCTTCAGGAAGCACTAAGGTCACACTGTCATTCAAGCCTAAACCTAAGGCATCTGTCATTTGCTTGCCAAGGACAATACCAAACTCACCTTTTTTCAGGTTATCGATACTGCCTTCCACCATATGGTCTTGGATAATTGATACCTTTTTTTCATACTGCGGTTCAATCCCACTGACCATAATGCCAGACACTTGACCTTGTGCCGTCAACATTCCCTGTAATTGGGTGAATGGTGCGACCCCTTGAACATGCTCATGCTGCTCAATTTTTTTTGCAAGTTCAGGCCAATTTGTTAAAATTTGTGTTGAAGAAACAGTGGCTTGAGGTATCATTCCTAAGACACGAGTTTTCAGCTCACGATCGAAACCATTCATCACAGATAAAACTGTAATAAGGACTGCCACACCAAGCGTGAGGCCGATCATGGATACCAGAGCAATAAAAGAAATAAAGTGGTTACTGCGCCGAGCGCGAGTGTATCTCAACCCTATATACAGCGAGATTGGTTTAAACATAACCATCTAGTCCGAGGTAATATATTATGGAAAATTTACAGCATCAAAGCGTTCAAACTGAACGCCGTGTAATGTCGCGTATCGATGCTGCTTTGCGCATCAACTATCAGATTATCTCTGATGATGTTGCACTGAATGATCCTTACGATCCTAATTTTGTATTGCCGCGCTATTTTCTACTACTTGCTGAATTAGATCAATTTGATCATGCACTCAACTACGAATTAGAACAATTAGCTGAGAAAGATCAACAAATTGCTCGAATCTTATCCTTATTTAACCAAAAGTTAAACCTTATTACGGGTTCTTTATACGACGCAATTGTACAAAGCATGTTACCAGTGCCTGAGCATGTGAATTTCTCAGAGACTGGTTTGAGCTTTTTTAGCGAACGCGCGATTAAAGAAGGCACTTATATCCATGTGACCTTAAGCCACCCTGAAAATTTCTTCCATATTGCGGCAACAGCACAAGTGGTTTATAGCCGTGAAGAAGAAAGCAACTTATATCGTACGGGTGCCTATTTTATCACGCTGCTCCCTCAAGACCGCGTCAAACTTGCAGAGTGTATCGCACTGACCCAAAACAAAGAGTGATTTTTAATCAATGTTTTAATTTGTGGGCGAGCTCTCTGTTCGCCCGAAAATCTTTATAAAAATAAACAAACAAGCCTGATAATAGAATCACAGCACCAAGTAAAACCATCAATGATAATTTTTCATCATTCAGTAAAGCACCAAAGAGCATAGCAAGCATGGGTGTGAGTACCGTTGTTAAAGACAAAGTTGTCGCCTTGATGTTTTGTACCAGTTTGAAATAACAAAACATTGCAATCAATGAAGCCATAATCACTGCATAAAATAAGCCAATGAGCGCTTTAGTTGAAGGCATCTGTGTCGGTGCATACTGCCATATAAACGGTAGCATCGCGGCAGAAAATAGTGCTGAGATAAGAATCGAACCTGTGGCTTGAGACATGGGCTGCAAAGGTGCATTGACTTTTTTCACCCAAAAAATCGACATACAGTAGACGAATACGCTCATTAACATTAAGACGATGCCAACAGGCTGTACGTGCTGATCACTGCCGCCTAAGCAAATAATGGCTAAACCACAGACGGCAATCAACATCCCCATCCATTGCAAGCGATGCAGATAGGTATGAAAGAAGAAACGACCGATCAGACCCGTCATAATTGGTGCCAAACCAAACATCAGGGCAATAATGCCTGAGCTGAGATAGGCTGTTGCCATATAGGTAAAAATTTGCGAACCAATAAAACTAAATGCCCCGGCCAAATAACTGTGCAGCGAGGTTTTATCCATCGGCAGTTTATGTTTAAAAATAAACAATAATGCAACAGCCAAGGGTAATGCGATAAAAAAGCGTAATGTCAGTGCCCAAAACGCATTGATATCACTGACACTCCAAACGATGGCAAGTGGCGTGGTTGACCAAATAAAGACCAACAACGCATAGGTCGTCGCTAGGTTTGTTTTAGATGCCATGGTTTTTACTTCTGTGCCGTTTTGCGTTTTTGCTTTTGAATGGTTTGATCTAAGCTACTGGAAAATTCGCGCTTATCACGTTCAGAAATCGGGGCTGGACCACCGGTTTGCACACCTGCACCCCGTAAAGTATCCATAAAATCACGTAAGTGTAGACGTGCTTTGACATTTGCTGTGGTATAAATCTCACCGCGTGGATGTATCGCTATACCGCCTCGCTCAATCACTTCAGCAGCAAGTGGAATATCCTGTGTCATCACGATGTCGTGCTCTTTCATGCGCTGAATAATTTCTTTATCCGCTGCATCTGCCCCACTCATGACTTGAATCGAGTTAATCCGCACCGAAGGCGTTATCCCAACATTTTGATTGGCGACAAAAGTGACTTCTAACTGGTAACGATCAGAAGCCCGAATAATCACATCACGTAATATGCGTGGTAACGCATCTGCATCCACCCATAATTTAAATGGCAGCACTGATTTTCCATTCACTTTTAAACATGACTCATAGTAACAAATCTACATGACATTTTGGGGATCTGCATCCGCTGAATGGATCTACATTTCTCTAATCATGAGAATCGAAAAGCTGCAAAATGACTCCAACTTGGGCTTATTTTCCAATGCTTTTACATTTAAATCCTACTGAAAACATTTTTTATGCATGATTTCATGATAAATATGACGTCGGTGACTTGAAAATTTCAAATAACCCTCGATTTATTAATTATGAAACCAACCCAATATCAATTGTGCATATGAAAAAACAAAATAGCCCTGAAATTATCACTATTGAAGATCAAACTTTTGGTAGTCATGTTGAACATTGGAATTTGCTTACAGGCAACCCGACAACGGATGTACCAGTTTGGCTGGGTCAGGCATTAGATGCACCCATTATGCCGATGGGCTTATGCGCACAAGAATCTGATATGGATCAAAGTACCTGGCTGATTCAAGGTCCATCACAAGCGTCGATTCAACTGTGCCAAGTGATTGCGGTAGAAAATAATAAACCTAAAGCCGTTAAAACTGCATTTCCAAGTTTTGATAGCCCATATAAAACCAAAGCCACCATTGAACGTATTATTACCTGTAAATCCAATACACAAGCAGTGCTTTGCCTCGACTTAGGCGCAAATACCAGTGTGTATGCTTTTGATAGTTTATATAGCGTCAATCACGACCAATATGAAAAAGATGCAAGCTACAGTGTGCAACTCAATGCTTGGGCCTATGAACTCGAAGCTGTCGCAGAACATGAACAGCTTGTCGTTGATGATCCTGCATCGATTAAACATCATCGTGCTTTAAACGATATCTTGGCAGCAAATAATGGTGTTGCCCCTGCAGATTTACACGAACAAATTAAAGCATGGCAACCAAAGTCTGAAGATGACAAAGCGCCAGTGACCGTCGATTTTTCTAAAATGGTTGCATACCTATATGGTGAAAATCTTGGCCAAGAAGACGAAGCATGGTTCCAAGGGCATATTGTTGGCAAAACCGCCATGCAATTTAAAGAGCAAGACTACACGCTGTATGATGTGACCTTAATCCACGAAGAAAACCAAGAAGCGGTGATTGTTCGTGTTGCAACACGAAATCCGGCGCATAAAGATTTCAATGTTGGGCAATATATTCGTGGCAACCTGTGGATACAAGCCAATATTTACGCGAAATCTGCCTAATTTGAATTCAAAAAACCTATTTCAAATAAAAAAAACCGCCTCAGTGCGGTTTTTTTTATTTCTCGCTAATCATGTGTAATCGCTGAATATTTAAATGATTGAATATTTTTTATCCACAAGCTAGTCGATTTATTCTATTTTTAAATTCAAATTAAAATAACTTACCCACAATATTAAATTCAAAATAATGCTAATAAATAAATCCATCTGCAAAAGATAAAATATAAAAATCTAATATAAATAAATAAGATAGGAAATTTATGAAACTAAATTTAGCAATTCGGTTGCTTATTTTTAAATGAATAGGACTTACGCACTATCATTTATAGATTCTCTGTGGTAGCAGATGATTTTTATCGAGAATAAAGTCATCAATGAAGTTTTTGATAATTGGTCTAAATAATTTCTTCTGCCAACGATATATATTTT
>NZ_VPCH01000016.1:0-68760 GCF_013418285.1 Acinetobacter sp. YH12152 | reverse complement strand
TTCGCAAGAGATGCGATGGATGTCTGATGATTTGTAGTCATAAATTTTAGTCCCCACTTGTTTCTAAGTGGGGACTAAATTAAGGCTTATAGGATGAATTCAGAAGGTGTGTTCAGCGGACGCTTACTTTTCACGTGCAATCGCACGGTAACCAATATCTTTACGGTATTGAACACCATCAAAAGTCACTTTTTGGCAAAGTTCTAAAGCTTTCGCTTGCGCTTCACCAATCGTATCACCTAGCGCAGTCACACAAAGAACACGACCACCAGCAGTCACAATATCACCATTCTCAAGTGCTTTAGTGCCTGCATGGAAAACTTTAGCATCAGCCATTTCAGTGTCTAAACCTGAAATTACATCACCATTGCTAGATGTTTCAGGGTAGCCCTTAGATGCAAGTACGATACCTACAGTCTTACGCTCATCCCAATCTGCTTCTTTTGGTAAGTTACCTGCAATACCAGCTTCAACAAGGTCAACTAAAGATGATTTTAAACGCATCATAATTGGCTGAGTTTCAGGGTCACCAAAACGGCAGTTGAACTCGATCACTTTAGGTTGACCTTGTTCATCAATCATTAAGCCTGCATATAAGAAACCTGTGTACACGTGACCGTCTTTTTTCATACCTTCAACGGTAGGACGCATCACTTCATTCATGGTTTTTTCAAATACGTCAGCAGTCACAACAGGAGCAGGAGAGTAAGCACCCATACCGCCCGTGTTCGGGCCTTGGTCGCCTTCAAAGATACGCTTGTGATCTTGAGACGTTGCCATTGGCAAAATGTTGTCGCCATCAATCATACAAATGAAAGAAGCTTCTTCACCTGCAAGAAATTCTTCGATTACTACACGTGAGCCAGCATCACCAAATTTGTTGCCTGCAAGCATGTCATCAATCGCATCAAATGCTTCTTGATTCGTCATTGCAACGATTACGCCTTTACCTGCAGCAAGACCATCAGCCTTGATTACAATTGGCGCACCATTTTTTTCAACAAATGCTTTAGCCGCATCTACTTCTGTAAATACATCATAGAAAGCAGTTGGAATGTTGTGGCGTTTTAAGAAGTGCTTTGCAAATGCTTTAGAGCCTTCAAGCTGTGCAGCAAATTGAGTTGGACCCCAAATTTTTACACCTGCTTCACGGCAAGCATCCACAACGCCATTTACAAGCGGTGCTTCAGGACCAACCACGATTAAATCAACTGCATTGTTTTTAGCAAAGTCGATAATCGCTGCGTTGTCTAAAATGTTAAGCGCAACATTTTCGCATTTATTTTCAGTTGCAGAACCCGCATTACCCGGTGCAACAAATACTTTTGCGACTTTGTCATCTTGTGCGATTTTCCATGCAAGCGCATGTTCACGACCGCCATTACCCAAAACTAAAATATTCATCGGTTCATACTCCATGAATCGAAAATGACATAAAGTCCTCAACCTGAAAGCAGGAGAGGACTTTATGCAAGATTAGAAATCTAGTGTATTAAGCAAAAGACTGTGCTTAATTGCCATGATCAAGCCGCCAACTTAGTGACGGAAATGACGCATGCCAGTGAAGACCATTGCAATGCCAGCTTCATCAGCAGCAGCAATTGTTTCTTCATCACGCATAGAACCACCCGGTTGGATAATGCATTTGATACCTGCTTTCGCAGCATTATCAATACCATCACGGAATGGGAAGAATGCGTCAGATGCCATTACAGCGCCTTCAACCACTAAACCAGCATGTTCAGCTTTAATTGCTGCAATACGTGCAGAGTTAACGCGGCTCATTTGACCTGCGCCGATACCAATCGTTTGACGGCCTTTCGCATAAACAATCGCGTTAGATTTAACGTATTTCGCAACTTTCCAAGCAAAGATTAAATCATCAATTTCTGCTTCAGTTGGTGCACGTTTAGTCACAACTTTAAGGTCATCTTTCGTGATCATGCCTAAGTCTTGGTCTTGAACCAGTAAGCCGCCGTTTACACGTTTGTAGTCAAGTTGCGCTTTACGTTCTGTAATTGCAGGAAGCTCGCCGCATACGAGTACACGTACGTTTTTCTTCGCGCCAGTCACTTCAAGCACGCCTTCAGCAACGCTTGGAGCAATGATCACTTCAACAAATTGACGGTCAACAATGGCTTGCGCAGTTGCAACATCTAATTCACGGTTAAATGCAATGATGCCGCCGAATGCAGATTCAGGGTCAGTTGCATAAGCAAGGTCATAAGCCGCTTGGATGCCGTCTAGAGATACTGCTACACCACATGGGTTTGCGTGTTTAACGATTACACAAGCAGGCTTAGCAAATGATTTTACACATTCAAGTGCTGCGTCAGTGTCTGCGATGTTGTTATAAGATAATTCTTTACCTTGAAGTTGTTTCGCAGTAGAAACAGATGCTTCAGTTGCTGTGTCTTCTACATAGAAAGCAGCAGATTGATGCGGGTTTTCACCGTAACGTAAGTCTTGAACTTTGTTCAATTGAGTATTGAAAGTACGCGCAAATTTATCTGCTTGACCATCTTCCTTACCTACGCGAGCGCCTAAGTAAGATGCAATCATGCCGTCATACTGTGCAGTATGTTCAAATGCTTTAACCGCAAGGTCAAAACGAGTTGCATGTGAAAGTGAACCTTCAGCTTTTAACTCTTCAACAACAGTTCCATAGTCAGATGCATTTACCACGATACCAACCGATGCATGGTTTTTCGCAGCAGCACGAACCATAGTCGGACCACCGATGTCGATGTTTTCAATCGCATCAGCAAGTGAGCAGTTTGGTTTTGCAACAGTTGCAGCAAACGGATAAAGGTTAACAACTACAAGATCGATTGCATCGATGTTGTGTTCAGCCATCACAGCTTCGTCTAGACCGCGACGAGCTAAGATACCACCATGAATTTTCGGATGTAGCGTTTTTACACGGCCGTCCATCATCTCTGGGAAACCTGTGTGCTCTGAAACTTCAACTACGGCAACATTATTGTCTTTCAACAATTTGTATGTTCCGCCAGTAGATAAAATTTCTACCCCTAGAGCAGCAAGTTCTTGTGCAAATTCAACAATTCCAGTCTTGTCAGACACAGAGATTAAAGCGCGTTTAATAGTCATGATCTTCGTCACAGTTTTCAAGGAACAGATTAAAACAAAATTAGCAAAATGCAGGTTAAAAAAAATGCCTGCGGAAGCCGCAAGCATTTTATCATTTATTCACTCATTAAACCGTGAGCTTTCAACTTTTTACGTAAAGTACCACGGTTTAAGCCGAGAATCTCAGCAGCACGGGTTTGATTACCACGTGTATATTCAAGAACTACAGATAGAAGAGGCTTCTCCATTTCCGCCAGCACCATATCGTATACCTGAGATGGTTGCTCGCCTTGCAATTGTGCAAAGTAATGGCGAACTGCGCGATCTACGTGAATACGAAGAGCGACATCAGATTGTGCAGTAAAAATAGGAGATTTGCTATTCATGCGAATTAATCCGAAAAATCAAATATCACTTGGGTAAAGTGATTTGTTAAAAGTGGTCTATAAACTTGAATGAACTCCGTTTTAGTTCCTAATGCGGAGTTCTAAAACTTGTACATTACTTGTAGCTTGACACAACTCGCAAAATTGTTCGAAAAATAAGCGTAACAATAGATTAATAATTGTTACAGCCTAAAAAACAAACAAAAAATCTACTCAATACGCAATAAGTAATAAAGCGCACGGTTGGGATTGTATTTGTTGTGAAAAATTAGCGAGGAGTTTGCAGCACAAAGCTTTCGTGGCGCGTATCATACCATTGTCTAGGAAAAAGTGAGCAAGAAAACTGCATTTTTTTTATGTTTTTTTTACTTTTTTAATAGTTTTTTTCAATATTAGGGGCGAATCAACTCAATTGAATAATTATCGAAGCTTTTGCGTGCAATTGGTAGGCTAAATTGGAATTTAAAAGGACTACTTTTTGGGATCCGTTGGATACCATGCAGACTTTTATCCAAATACTCTTCAGGTAAAAGCGTATAGTTTGCTATTTCAGCACCATTTTCTTTTAGTGAAATTTTCATATTGGGTAAGGCTAGACTACGGTCATGAAAATTGATCATTTCACCTGTAAAACGTGTTTCATTATTTCCAATGCTACGAATTTTGACTTTTTTGGTACTAATTAAGCTGTAATGTTCCTCTAGGCGTGAACAATTGAATACATCACAGACTGCAGTAAATGCAGCACCCATCACTGGACTGTTTTTTAAATATTGTGGATTGAACCAGAAAAACTGGAATATAAGTGCACCAAATAAGAAAGCATTAATACAGAACCACATAAAATAATTCAGTGGTGTACGTTTTTTATCTTTTTCAGCCTGTTCTGCCCAATTTACAGCAGGAAGGTTGCCGATCGGTTCGGTGCTGAAATAATTTAAGTTATTTAAATAAGTTTTTAGATCGATATTAGAGTTTTCGACTTTTTGATCAAATAGTTTTAATAAATGGTGGGTTGGTGTTTCTTCAACAGTCACTGGTGTAAGCGTATTATTAAATTCGCTGACATTAATAATAGTATTGGAGTTTTTTTGCGGTGCATTTTCTTGCTCAGGGGTAGAAAAAGACAACGCTTTATCTACCACCAAATGAGACAGTGCATTAAAAGATGTAGAGCACTTTGGGCAACAAACCATGCCCTGAGCGACAGTAAGCTGCGGAACAGTTACTTTATATGTTGTAAAACAAGTTGGGCAGTTAGTTAATTTGTCGCTCATAAGTACACATTTTAAATTTTAATACTGTTGGCGTTTACCCGAAATTCGGCACCATGTTTCGTCACGTTTTTCTACGTCTAATATATCAAAAAATTCAGAATAAACACTAGAAACATCAGAAACTTGCTCTTCAATTACACCTGCAAGTGCGAACTCGCCCTCAGATTTAATTAAAGTTGAGAATTCTGCAGCCAAGGCCATTAGAGGGCCTGCAAGAATATTAGCAACAAACACATCGGCTTTTTGTCCAGCGAGTTCTTGGTTGAACTCTTCAGGTAGGCCTACATACAAATTTTCCAGTACACCATTTAATTCGGCATTTTGTTGTGTTGCTAAAACGGCTTGTGGGTCAATATCAGTGGCATAAACTTTTTTTGCACCCAAAAGTAAAGCGGCAACACCTAAAATACCAGAACCACAACCGTAGTCGATGACGATTTTATCCTTAAGATCAACTTTACCTAACCATTGTAGGCATAGGAATGTAGATGCATGGTTACCAGTACCAAAAGCAAGACCTGGGTCTAGTTTGATGTTAACGGCATCTGCTTCTGGCGCTTCCATCCATTCTGGGACAATCCAATATTTCTCACCAATTTGAATAGGCTCATAAGCATCCATCCATGTGCGTTCCCATTCTTGGTCTTCAATGAATTCGCTACGCATTAGTGCTTCAGGAAGTTGAGCTTTAATAAATGTTTTTAATGCAGCAACATCAATTTCTTCATCATCTTCTTGTGCATAGATACCAGTAACGATCACTTTATTCCAAAGTGGTGTTTCACCTGGAAGTGGTTCAAGTAAATCCTGATTTTCTGCATCATCTAGCGTGACACTGACTGCACCTAAAGAACTGAGCAGCGTTTCAGTGTAATCAACTTGAGCTTTTTCAACAGTAATATGAATTTGTAACCACTTCACGGACATAACCTAAATGAGTTTTATAAAAAGCTATTGTAACGGAACTCGGCAACTTGCAGCTAGCGATTATCAAAATTGACAAAAAATAAAAGGATGCACGTAGCATCCTTTTAATTTTTCAATGACTTAACTTTTAATTGTTTCGGTTGTAGTTGTCGAGATTGGTGCAAAACGCGTAATTAGGAAGCCAAATACAGCGGCAAAGATGTACATAAAGATTGAATATACCGCCGCAGGCATTGCTACAGCAGAGCTTGCCATCACCGTTAAGGCGATGGTCATGGCTAACGTACTGTTATGAATACCGATTTCAAATGCACAAGCACGTGCCTGAGCACTATTGATGCCGAACAGTCTTGGAACAAAATAACCGATACATAAGCTGAAAATACAGAATAGAACCGTAGCTAAGCCAACTTGGGTTAGATAAGCCGCAATATTATGTCGTTCAGAGTAAATAGCACCGATAATAATTAAGATGAGAAAGACCACAGCAAAGATGCGGAGTGGTTTATGCAGTTTCTCAGTCAGTTTAGGTGCATAGTGACGAAGCAGCATGCCTATACAGACGGGGATGATAATGATGCCGAAAACTTGGAGGATTTTTCCAAACTGCAGACTGATTTGTTGCCCTTCTTGCATGAAGTGCATGATCGAAAAATTCACGATCAATGGAAGGGTTAATGCTGCAATGACTGAGTTGATGGCGGTCAGGGTAATATTTAAAGCCAAGTCACCTTTAAATAGATAGCTAAATAAGTTAGCTGTGCTACCACCGGGTGAGGCTGCGAGTAGCATCAATCCGACAGCAAGCAGTGGTGGTAATGCTAGCAGTTTACATAGTAGAAAGGCGATACCAACAAGCAACACGAGCTGGCAAAATAATGCGATCAACACGGCTTTAGGGTGCTTGGTGACACGTGCGAAATCTTTGGGGGTAAGTTCTAACCCAAGCCCGATCATAATAAAGGCCAGTGCTAATGGCAAAAGAACCGTAATAATTCCAGAATCCATCTTATTTATTCTCCTTGAGCATATTTAATGGTTTTTCACCAAAGTCCTTATGGTGATTGCGTTAGAAAAAATAGTTTAGGTTTTCACTTGTTGAATCAAGTGACTGCCACGGCGCGTCAAAATAAAACCAAATAAGGTCGCCAATAAATACATAAAAATAGAATAAACACCGGCAGGTATCGCCACTGTGGTGTTTTCAAGCACACTCAGTGCGATGGTTAGGGCGATACTGGTGTTATGAATACCAATCTCAAAGGTACACGCACGAGCCTGTTTTTCAGGCACACCCGAGAGGAATGGAATTAAGTAACCCAAAAATAGTCCACTGAAACAGAGTAAACAGGTTGCAATGCCGACGCTGGCAAAATACGTAATAATGTTGGATTGTTCGCGCAAAACTGCGAGTGTAAAGATAAGAATTAATAAAAAAATAGATAACATTCGCATCGGTTTGTTGATGTGATATGCAATGGTCGGAAAGGAGTTACGAATAAACATACCGAAACATACCGGTATCAAAATAATCAGAAATACATGGGTGATCTTATCGATAGGCATGCCAATACTGGTACTTTCACCAACAAAATGCAAAATGGAAAGGTTGACAATAAAAGGCAATGTAAAGCACGAAACAACTGAGTTAATGGCCGTTAAGCTAATATTTAATGCAACATCACCTTTATATAGGTAGCTATAAAGGTTTGCTGTGGGGCCACCGGGTGAAGCCGCAAGCAACATGAGCCCGACCGCGAGTAAAGGGGGTAACTCAAGCAACTTACACAGGAAAAACGCAATGCTGGTCAGTAGAATAAGCTGAGTAAATAAAGCGATGAAAATAACTTTTGGATAGCGTCCAACGCGTAAAAAGTCTTTGACTGAAAGTTCAAGTCCCAAACCCATCATCATAATGGCTAAAGCAATGGGTAGAAAAAATGCAAATAATCCCGAATCCATGGAATTTCCTGATATTTTTATCCTTATAGTGTTTTTGAGTTTATCTCAGTTTGATAAATAAGCAATAAATAAAAGCGAGTAAAAACTGATGTTTTACCCGCTTTATTTTTGATCTGTTAATTGGTCGATATTTTTATCGACAACTGTTTATTTAGGACGAGGAGGAGTGAACCCTAAAGCACATTTTCCTTTAATTTCTTGTCCATTAATCGTTGCAGTAGTGGCTTTTGCATCTGCACTACATGTGCTTAATAATTCGGCTTCTTCGCCATGAAGATTTGCATTTTTGGAAGAACTAAAAAATTGTGGTTCGCAAGTACCATTCCAGATAATACCGCGATAGGCAAATGAAACTTGAGCGCCTTGGCTTTTACCTTTACAGACTTGTTGATATCGCTGTGCATCATACACTTTCTCAACTTTATCATTGGCTGAGGCAGCAAGTGGTGATAAACATAAACCGCATAAAACCGTGGATAGCAAAATATTCTTATTCATGCTTATAGTCCTTATGATTCTCATGGGATCTATAACAGAATAAAAAATCATCAGAATAAAACAACAATCTTCGAGTAACATTTGCTTGAGAAATGTATATTTTTATATGGAATATGCAAAGTATGTATGTTCATAAAGAAATATATAGGCATAAAACAGTAGTCAATAACAATAAAATCGAGTTAATCAGTCAACTTATCGGTGAATTTTTGCTATAATCTTCCGTCATCCTTTTTTAATCTCCTTTACCACTATGCATTATCCTAAAGTTTACGATGTCATTGTTATCGGCGGCGGTCACGCGGGTACTGAGGCAGCTCTTGCTGCGGCACGTATGGGTCGACAGACTTTACTCTTAACTCATAATATTGAGACTTTAGGGCAGATGAGCTGTAACCCAGCCATTGGTGGTATTGGTAAATCACATTTAGTACGTGAAATTGATGCGCTTGGCGGTGCAATGGCATTGGCTGCTGACAAAGGTGGTATTCAATTCCGTATTTTAAACTCACGTAAAGGCGCGGCTGTTCGTGCGACTCGCGCACAGGCTGACCGTATTCGTTATAAAGCTGCGATTCGTGAAACCTTAGAAAATCAAGCGAACTTGGATATTTTCCAACAAGCAGCTGACGATTTAATCGTTGAGGGCGATACTGTAAAAGGTGTGGTTACTCAGATGGGTATTCGCTTTGATGCGAAAACTGTTGTATTAACTACAGGTACATTCTTGGGTGGAGTGATCCACGTAGGTCTAAATAATGCTTCAGGCGGTCGTGCGGGCGATCCTCCTTCAATTTCATTGGCTGCGCGCCTTCGTGAATTGAACTTACCTGTAGGTCGTTTAAAAACAGGTACACCGCCACGTATCGATGCGCGATCAGTTGATTTCTCTGTGATGACGCCACAGCCGGGTGATTTCCCATCTCCGACTATGTCATTCATGGGTGATGCGTCGATGCATCCTGAGCAAATCAATTGCTATATCACACATACCAACGAGAAAACTCACGATATCATTCGTGGCGGCTTAGACCGTTCACCAATGTATACTGGTGTGATTGAGGGTGTGGGTCCACGTTACTGCCCATCGATTGAAGATAAAATTCATAAATTTGCCGATAAAGATTCGCATCAAGTGTTCTTGGAACCTGAAGGTTTGGACACACATGAGCTTTATCCAAATGGTATTTCGACTTCTTTACCATTCGACGTTCAGTTTGAATTGGTTCGCTCGATTCGTGGTATGGAAAATGCGCACATTTTGCGTCCGGGTTATGCGATTGAGTACGATTATTTCAACCCACAATCATTGAAATTCTCTTTAGAAACCAAATCGATTAATAACCTGTATTTTGCTGGTCAAATTAACGGTACAACGGGTTATGAAGAAGCGGGTGCGCAAGGTTTGCTTGCAGGCTTAAACGCAGCACGTCGTGCATGGGATCAAGATCAATGGACACCAAAACGCGATGAAGCGTACATGGGTGTATTGGTTGATGACTTGATTACTCTTGGTACTAAAGAACCGTACCGTATGTTCACTTCACGTGCGGAATACCGATTGATGTTACGTGAAGATAATGCGGATCAGCGTTTAACAGCAATTGGCCGTGAAATGGGTCTTGTGGATGATGCGCGTTGGGATTCGTTCTGCCAAAAAATGGAAGCTGTAGAAACTGAAAAAGGTCGTTTACAACACCTTTGGGCAGCGCCAAACAATCCACTAGGCAAAAAATTCGTTGAAATGACTGGCGATGACCTGTCAAAAGAAACCAATGCAATTGATTTGCTCAAACGTCCAAATATCAACTTTGCGCAAATTGCTGAATTGACGGGTTCTGAAGTTTCAGCATTTGTGGGTGAGCAAATTGAAATTGCTGTGAAATATGCAGGTTATATTAACCGTCAGCAAGAAGACGTTGCGCAAATGAAGCGTTTGGAAGATACACGTATTCCTGCTGATTTTGATTATGATGTCGTTTCTGGTCTTTCACGTGAAATCACCATGAAGCTGAAAAATGTATTGCCTGAAACATTGGCACAAGCAAGCCGTATTCCGGGTGTTACACCTGCGGCTGTTCAATTGGTGATGATTACGATTCGTAAGAATAACCAAGCGAAAAAATCTGCATAATTTTTCAGCTGAAAGAAAAACCCGCTAGATGCGGGTTTTTTATTGCTTAAAAATTATTGGCTGTTGGTATTTGATCGGATTAAATGAATATTTTGATCATCATTAGTTTTAGCTATGGTTTGATTATTAAAATCTTCCATAAACCTAAGTGATTGATAATGAATTATAAATGCAAAAAATAAGATCTAAAACTATTGATATACAAAGTTTTAAGTCTTAATGGTGGGCTTTTGGTCGTGTGAATTCCGACCTTTGTAGTGGTATTTATTCTACCCAATAAAGCCGAAACTTCAGGGCATGGCGTACAAGTGGGTTTACGCTACATGAATGGAGTTCGATTATGGCAAATCAACAATCGGGAAAAATGCAAAAATTTCTAACGGTATTTTTGTGTTTCTGGGTGGCATTTTTTGAAGGTTTTGACCTACAAGCACCCGGTATCGCAGCAAAGGGAATCGCAGCGACATTTTCCTTAGATCAGGTACAAATGGGCTATGTGTTTAGCTTAGGTGTGTTTGGTATGTTATTTGGCGCGTTCTTTGGGGGGCGTGTCGCTGACTATTTGGGACAGAAGAAAGTCCTGATGTTGTCGATTTTTATCTTCGGTGTATTTATGTCTATCACGGCAGTTGCACCAAGCATTGAAATTTTATATATCGCACGATTCTTTACAGGTTTAGGTTTGGGTGCTGCGATGCCAACGATGATCTCGGTGGTGGGTGATGAAGCGACGGATGCTAACCGTGGGCGCTTAAATAGTTTGATGTACTGTGGCTTACCCGTAGGTGCAATCTTTGTTGCTGGCTTGGGTATTGTCTTTAAAGATATCTCATGGCATACACTATTTTTAATTGGTGGTTTAACGCCTTTAATCTTGATTCCATTCATGGCGATTATCTTAAAAGATAAGCGTACAGAAAAAGTTCAGGCAGAAACCAAGGAAACGGTTCCACCGATGGGGCAAATCCTTTTTGCTGAACAGCGTTATAAGTATACATTGCCGCTCTGGCTGAGTTTCTTCTTTACCTTAATGGTGAACTATATTCTGATCAGTTGGTTGCCTAACTTGCTTATGGAACAAGGGTTGGAAAAGCAACAAGCTTTTATGATCATGTTGATGTTCCAAGTGGGCGCAGTGATTGGTACGCTGGGTTTAGGCTACTTGCTGGATCGCCTAAAATTATGGCAAATGGCAGTGATTATCTATTCAGGTTTGTTTGTGGCATTGTTTGTGCTGTTTACAACAAATTCCATTCCTGTACTCATTGCTGCAGGCATCATGGGCGGAATTTTCTCTACAGGTGGTCAATCGATTTTGTATGGGATCTCTCCAATTTTCTATACACCAGCTGGGAAAGTGACAGGTGTGGGAAGTGCAATTTCATGGGGACGTTTGGGTGCAATGACAGGTCCATTACTTACAGGCAAGATTTTGGCGCTAGGTCTAGGAACGACAGGTATTTTAATTGCAAGTGCGCCGGGTATTGCTTTGTCGGCTATCGCGGTGGCTGCATTATCTGCCTATAAATCATCCCTCAAGAAATAATCGAAATCAGTCATATTTAAAGGAGCTACGGCTCCTTTTTTATTGAATAAATATCTTTAGCTGAAACTAAGTTTTGTTAGAATAAATCTAATATTCATGAATAAATTTACTTCTATGTCTTATCAATTGATCGAACTTGATATTTCTCCTTCAGATAACATTCAGTGTCCACATTGTCAGCAGCAAGTGATTGATTGGTCAGAAGAGCAGTATGTACAGCCATGTGAGCATGTGCTGTTTATTGCAATGGATATTGGTTTTGAGTTTATTACCGATGAATTTGAGCAAACTATGCAGCATACAGTCGATGACTTGCATGCCAATGATGATCAATATCATATGTTTACTGAAATTACCGCCTCAAGTTTCCCTGAGTTTCTGATATATAAGTCTGATTTAGGGGTGGAAGGTTATTCACGTTATGTCGGCTTTACGGCATAAAATATTGCTAAAAAATCTCAAAATAAAAAAGCCAGTTAAGTGACTGGCTTTTTTAATGAAAATCAGAAAATTAACTTTCTAATTCTTCTTCGACATCATCTTCGGCACTGTCCATACCGAGTTCTTTAAGTTTACGGGTTAAGGTATTACGACCCCAACCTAAAAGTTCTGCAGCATGGCGCTTACGCCCACGTGTTTGCTGTAGTGCTGCATTGATGAGGGTGCGTTCAAACATTGGTGTGGCAATGTCGAGAATTTTCATCTCACCATTTTTAAGTTTTTGTACGGCCCATTGACCAAGTAACTCATCCCAGTGATGCACACCAATACGATCAATCCCTTGAGCAGCAGGGTTGCCATCTGTGCCTTGAATTGGAATCTGTTTTAATTCAGACGGTAAATCTTCTGGATAAACTTCACGGCCTGTGATCATAACCGTTAACCAACGACAGGTATTTTCAAGCTGACGCACATTACCTTGCCATGGCAGTTTTTGCATGTATTCTTGCGTTTCAGGACGCAGAATCTTCGGACTTACCCCAAGTTCTTTGCCTGCACTTGCAAGGAAATGCTGTGCAAGCATCGGAATATCTTCACTACGATGTGCAAGTTTTGGAATATGAATACGAATCACGTTTAGACGGTGGTACAAGTCTTCACGGAAGCGACCTTCATGTACTAACTTTTCTAAGTCTTGGTGCGTTGCAGCAACGATACGGACATCCACCTTGACTGGGATGTGACCACCGACACGGTAGAATTCGCCATCCGCTAAAACACGCAGTAAACGTGTTTGAGTTTCAAATGGCATGTCGCCAATTTCATCAAGGAAAAGAGTCCCGCCATTGGCTTGTTCGAAACGCCCTTGACGCTGTGTGTTAGCACCGGTGAATGCGCCTTTTTCATGACCAAATAATTCAGTTTCGATCAAATCTTTTGGAATTGCTGCCATATTGAGCGCAATAAAAGGTTTGTTGCCACGTGGTGAATGCTTATGCAGCGCATGCGCAACCAATTCTTTCCCTGTGCCTGATTCACCATTAATTAATACAGTAATGTGTGATTGAGAAAGACGACCAATGGCACGGAAGACTTCCTGCATAGCAGGAGATTCACCAATAATCTCTGTAGATTGAATCGGTTGAACGGTTTTAGCAGATTCTTGTTGTTGTAATTTGGCGATATGTAAAATTGCACGGTTTACAAGGGCTAAGGCTTCATCAATATCAAAAGGTTTTGGTAGATATTCAAATGCACCCGTTTGATAGCTCGACACAGCAGATTCTAAATCTGAATGTGCGGTCATGATGATCACAGGTAAGTCAGGGTAGTTGCCTTTGACTTTACCTAAAAAGGTCAGTCCATCAATACCTGGCATACGGATGTCCGTCAAAATAACATCTGGCGCATCGACACTTAACTGATCTAAAGCGGATTGTGCTTCTTCAAAACTGGTAACATCAAAACCTTCTTCTTTGAATGTTTTTTCCAGCACCCAACGCATGGCGCGATCATCATCGATGACCCAAATCTTATTACGCGACATGATCTGACTCCCAAGGTAAATATAGGCTAAATACTGTTTTTCCTGGAACTGATTGGCATTCAATCATTCCGTTATGTTGATGCATAATATTTTGTGCAATGCTAAGGCCGAGACCTGTGCCTTTCGCTCGTCCTGTCACTAAAGGATAAAATACGGATTCTAATATTTCTTGTGGGACACCCGGTCCATTGTCCTCGATGTCAATGCGTACCGCAGAACGTTTTAATACACCATTGATGGTGACTAAGCGTTGAATACGTGTGCGCAAGGTCAGTTCTGGTTGATGCTCAACAAAGAACTCTTTATTTTCAGTCATCGCCTGAACAGCATTAACACTGATATTCAGCATGACCTGAATTAATTGATCACGATCTGCCAGTACATCTGGTAAAGAAAGGTCGTAATCACGGGTGATTTTAATTTTCTTTTTAGTTTGGTTGACGATCAGTGAACGAACACGTTCAAGGGGTTCATGGACATTGACTGGTTCGTAACTTGGTAATTGTCTTGAACCAAGCATAGTGTCAGCAAGATTACGTAATCGGTCTACTTCACTAATAATAATGTCGGTGAATTCGCTGTACTTCGGATCATTTAAACTACGCGCTAAAAGTTGTGTCGCCCCACGGATACCACCAAGTGGATTTTTAATTTCATGAGCAACACCACGAATCAGTTGTCGTGCAACTTGATGTTGTTGAATCAGGTTTTCTTCTTTAGAGATTTTTAACATTCGGTCGATTTGATTCAGCTCAATCAATAGCAAAGGGTGGTAGGGTTTACCTGAGTTGAGCTGTGACACGGTGTAATCAACATGAATGTCTTTAAAGTTGACATTAATCGTTGCTTCTCGGCGCGTATAGTGCTGACCGGAAGTTAGTGTATTCATTAATGCATCATGCGTATTGAACTCATCATCGGGCATATGGAGTAAATTTAATACAGGCTGACCTGATGCACGAAGTAAGCTGATGTCAAAAAGCGCTTCACAAGATGAATTTAAATAAAAAATATTCAGGTTGCTATCGACCAATAAAATGGCAGTGGTTAAATTATCCACTAAAAGCCGGTAATCAATCGTCATAGTCTGATCCATTAGCGAGAGGTTCCTGTCTTAAAATGGCGCAATGGCATCTTCATAAAGCAAATCGTTCAATCTAATAAGGTTCGAATTGATGCAAGTTATGCAAGATATAAGCCAACTATTTCAGAAATACGCTAAGTTTTGATGCTTATTTGAATAAATGCGCTTATTTAAGACTTTAAATAAAGTGTATAGCTGATTAAAAACAGGCTGTAAATCTAAAATGCATTAAAATGGTGCAAATGAAATTATATGGATGAATTTATAGCATTATTTTGGTGCGTGATATAAAGAGTGGCCTTTTCACCTGTTTTTATGTTTTGAAAAGACATACAATACGCGGATTATAGTGGAGCGCAGATTCATGAAATCCCCCAAAGTCGGTTTTGTTTCTTTAGGTTGTCCTAAGGCATTGGTAGATTCCGAACGAATTTTAACTCAGTTAAAGACTGAAGGTTATGATGTAGCATCAGATTATGATGGTGCCGATTTAGTAGTTGTAAATACATGTGGTTTTATTGAATCTGCAGTACAAGAGTCGCTAGATGCCATTGGTGAAGCGATGAGTTCAAACGGTCGCGTAATTGTGACTGGTTGTTTAGGTAAAGACGAAGACAAAATTCGCCAAATGCACCCAAATGTCTTAAAAGTGACAGGTGCTGCGGCATATCAAGAAGTGATGGAAGCTGTGCACGAATACGTGCCTGAGCCACCGAAACACAATCCGTTTATTGATCTAGTACCTGAACAAGGTATTCGATTAACACCAAAACATTATGCTTATTTGAAGATTTCAGAAGGTTGTAACCATCGTTGCACATTCTGCATTATTCCGAGCATGCGTGGTGATTTGGTTTCTCGTCCAGTAGGTTCAGTATTGACTGAAGCTCAAGCGCTGAAAAAAGCAGGCGTAAAAGAAGTCCTTGTGATTTCTCAAGATACATCGGCTTATGGCGTAGACACCAAATACAAATTGGACTTCTGGAACGGTCAGCCCGTTAAAACCAAATTCTATGACATGTGTGAAGCATTGGGTCAATTGGGTATCTGGGTGCGTCTGCACTATGTATATCCATATCCACATGTAGACGCTGTGATTGACTTAATGGCACAAGGCAAAATTTTGCCGTATTTGGATATTCCATTCCAACACGCAAGTCCTAAGATTCTAAAACTCATGAAGCGTCCTGCGCACAGTGAAAATACACTAGAGCGTTTAAAAGTTTGGCGTGAGAAATGTCCTGATCTTGTGATTCGTTCTACATTTGTTGTGGGCTTCCCGGGTGAAACTGAAGAAGACTTCCAAATGTTGCTTGATTGGTTAAAAGAAGCGCAGCTTGATCGTGTGGGTTGTTTTACTTACTCACCAGTTGAAGGCGCGACTGCAAATGATTTGCCAGATCATGTGTCTGAGGAAATCAAACAAGAGCGTTATGAACGTTTCATGCAAGTTCAGCAAGAAATCTCTGCTGCGAAATTGCAAAGCCGTATCGGTCAGAAAATGACAGTACTGGTGGATGATCTTGAAGAAGAGTTCCCAGTTGCTGTTGCACGTTCTTATGCAGATGCACCTGAAATTGACGGTAATGTTTTTGTTGAAGATATCGATAAGTCAGTGATTAAAGCAGGTGATTTACTTGAAGTAGAAATCACAGATGCAGATGAATATGACTTATTTGCAAAACTAATCTCGGTTAAGTCTGCTTAAACGATTCATTAAAAATAATTGAAATTAAATAATTCGGAGTTGATGATGCTTGATTCTAAAAAACCACGTTTTGGTCGCATCCTGCTTAAGCTTTCAGGTGAAGCTTTAGCGGGCAATAAAGAGATGGGTATCGATGCACAAGTGCTCGATCAAATGTCACTCGCAATTGCGCACCTTGTTGGTTTGGGTGTTCAAGTGGGTATCGTTGTCGGTGGTGGTAACCTTTACCGTGGCAGCCAGTTACAAAAAGATGGTTTGGTTGGCCGTGTAACAGGTGATCAAATGGGTATGTTGGCCACTGTAATGAACGGTTTGGCACTTCGTGATGCTTTGGTACGTCGTAATATCAAAACTCGTCTAATGTCAGCTTTACCCATTGGTGCTGTAGTTGAATCATATTCTAGCCGTGATGCAATTCGTCATTTAACTCGTGGCGAAGTTTGTGTATTTGTTGCAGGTACGGGTAACCCATTCTTTACGACAGATACAGCAGCATGCTTACGCGGTATCGAGATTGAAGCCAATCTTATCCTTAAAGCGACGAAGGTTGATGGTGTTTACAATAAAGATCCAAGCAAATATGAAGATGCAGTGAAATACGATGCATTAACATTTGACCAAGTTTTAGATGAAAAACTGGGTGTGATGGATTTAACTGCGATCTGCTTGTGCCGTGACCACAACGTTCCACTTCAAGTATTTGATATGAACAAATCTGGTTCATTACTTTCAGTGGTAATGGGTGAAAAAGAGGGTACTCACGTTACGAACTAATGTACGTGGGCCCTAAAGCTCTTTATACTACAAGCTATTTTAGAATTTACATCTTTTCGAATTAAGTAAGGAAGATCACATGATTAACGATCTTAAAAAAGACGCAGAAGACCGTATGAACAAATCTCTAGATTCTCTAGAGCATGGTTTTGCCAAAGTTCGTACAGGGCGCGCGCACCCATCAATTTTAAATGGTGTTATGGTTCCTTACTATGGCTCTGATGTGCCATTAAACCAAGTGGCGAACGTAGGCGTAGAAGATTCACGTACGTTACTTGTTCAGCCTTTTGAACGTTCAATGGTTGCTGCAATTGATAAAGCAATCCGTGAATCTGACTTGGGCTTAAACCCGATTACTGCTGATGCCATTCGTGTTCCTATGGCTGCATTAACAGAAGAAACACGTAAAGACATGCAGAAAGTTGCACGTAACGAAGCTGAAAATGCAAAAGTTGCGATCCGTAACATCCGTCGTGATGTTTTGGGTGATATCAAAGCATTGTTGAAAGAAAAAGAAATTTCTGAAGATGATGAGCGTCGTGCGGGTGATGACATTCAAAAAATCACAGACAAATTCGTTGCTGAAGTTGAAAAACGTCTGGCTGCAAAAGAAGCTGAATTGATGAAGGTCTAAGTTTTAATGACCTCATCTGAAGAAACTTCCCGTCTTCCAAAACATGTTGCCATCATTATGGATGGCAACAATCGTTTTGCCAAAAAGAATCAAATGCAAAAAGGTGAAGGGCATCGTTCTGGAAAGGACATCCTAGATCCCATCGTTGAACATTGTCGTAAAAGAAATATCCAAGCACTGACCGTTTTTGCTTTTTCGAGTGAAAATTGGAATCGTCCTCAGTTTGAGGTTGATCTGTTGATGGCTCTTCTCGAAGAAACCATTCATGAGCAGTTGCCGCGTATGGAAAAATTTAACATTTCCCTACGTTTTATTGGTGATCGTTCTCGTTTATCTCCTAACTTACGTGACTTAATGTTGCAAGCCGAACAAAGGACTGCTAATTTCGACAGCATGACTTTAACTATTGCAATTAGTTACGGTGGTATGTGGGATATGGCACAGGCTGCAAAACAAATCGCAGCAGATGTTTTAACTAACAAAATAAATCTTGAAGCAGTGGATGCTGAAGTCTTTGGTCAATATGTCAGTTTAAGTGATCTACCTCCGGTAGATTTGTTAATTCGTACAGGTGGTGATTTCCGTCTTTCGAACTTCTTGCTTTGGCAAGCTGCTTATGCAGAACTTTATTTTACCCAGACATTATGGCCTGAATTTACCATTGAAGAATTTGACGATGCACTAGCGGTATTTGGTGGTCGTGAACGTCGTTTTGGTAAGACCTCAGAGCAGATTCAACAAGAGCAGTTTGAGAATAAATAAATGTTAGAGCGGATAATAACCGCATTGGTACTGGTTTCAGTTGTATTGAGTTGCATGTTTGCAACCGAGTCTAAATACCCAATGCTTGTGCTGATGATTATTGCATCAGCTGTCGCGGGTTATGAGTGGTTTAAACTCATGCCGCGTAATACACAAAATGTGATTAAACCTTTCGCTTGGGGCTATGGTCTAGTCACTGCTATTCTTTCAGCACTAGCATTGCATTTTACTGATGTTGCATTACTGCTTTGGGCAGCTTCAATCTTTACTTGGATCTTAAGTGTCTATTGGGTGAAGTCTTATCCTGAATACGACAACTGGTATAACCCAAGTCTGAGTGGTATAGGCTTAGTCTTGGTTCCTGCTGCGGTAACTGCTATTTTTTCTGTGTGGATGAACTCACCTTGGTGGCTCATGTATCTGTTCCTGTTGGTATGGGGTGCAGACAGTGGTGCATACTTCGTGGGACGTAAATTTGGTAAGAAAAAACTTGCACCAGATGTGAGCCCAAATAAATCGATCGAAGGTTTATATGGCGGTCTATTCACTGCAATGCTAATTGTTATTGTTGTTGAAATTATTTATCTTGATTTAAGCATCGCTGAACATATTTTATTTTTAATACTTTCAGTAATAACGGTATTTAGTTCAGTACTTGGTGATTTATTTGAATCGATGATCAAGCGTCGTGCAGGGATCAAAGATTCTGGTCGTATTCTTCCGGGACATGGTGGTGTGCTGGACCGTATCGACTCGTTGCTTGCTGCAGCACCTATCTTTGCAGCAGGTATGTATGTTTTAAAATTAATTGGCGTAGATTTATAGATGTCACAATCTGTTTGTATATTGGGTGTAACAGGATCCATTGGTCAAAGTACTTTAAAGATTCTGCAACAGCACCCCGAAGAGTATTCAGTTTTTGCAGTCACTGCACATAGCCGAATTGTAGAACTTGTCGAAATATGCAAACAATATCGACCGAAAATCGCAGTTGTTCCATTCAATAAAGTGGATGAACTGCGCCAATTACTCGTAGCTGAAAAATTAACTGATATTGAAATCCTGCATGATGAAGCCGGATTAATCGCAGTAGCAGAACATCCACAGGTTGATGTGGTCATGGCAGCTATTGTGGGTGCGGCAGGGTTGCTACCTACATTGGCTGCTGCGAAAGCAGGTAAACGCGTGTTGCTTGCAAATAAAGAAGCGCTCGTGATGTCGGGTGACATCATGATTCAGACCGCACGTGAAAATAATGCTTTGTTGTTGCCAGTCGATTCTGAACACAATGCAATCTTCCAATGCTTGCCTGAAGCTTATCTACAAGGTGAACGTCATGGTCAGCCAAAACTAGGTGTCAAACAAATTTTACTCACCGCGTCTGGTGGTCCATTTTTACATCATAGTTTAGAACAATTACAAAGTGTGACGCCTGCACAAGCCTGTAAGCATCCAAATTGGTCGATGGGGCAAAAAATTTCTGTTGATTCTGCAACGCTGATGAATAAAGGCTTGGAATTGATCGAAGCCTGTCATCTTTTTGCAGTTGAAGAACAATTTGTAACAGTTGTTGTCCATCCACAGAGTATCATTCATTCAATGGTTCAATATGTAGATGGTTCGACTTTGGCGCAAATGGGTAATCCTGATATGTGTACGCCTATTGCTCATGCATTAGCATGGCCGAAGCGTATTCAAACACATGTGCCTCCATTAGATTTATTTATTCATTCTCAGTTAAATTTTGAACAGCCTGATATACAGCGATTCCCAGCGCTAAAATTAGCACGTCAAGCCATGAAGGCTGGAGGCTTAGCTCCTACGATTTTAAATGCAGCCAATGAAATCGCCGTGGCAGCATTTTTGCATGAGAAAATTGGCTTTACTCAAATCCCTCAAATTGTTGAACATGTGTTGGGGCAAGTTGAAAACTCAGCTGCAAATAATATTGATGTTATTTTGCATGCAGATAAATCGGCACGTATGGTTGCTGAAAAAGCAGTATTGAATTCAGGAAGTTAAGACATGAATGCCTTGTTTATGATTATTGCAGCAATATTGCTACTTGGACCGCTGATAGCGATTCATGAATTTGGGCATTATTTCGTTGCACGTAAACTGGGCGTAAAGGTTTTGGTGTATTCGATTGGTTTTGGCCCAACACTACTTAAGTGGACGTCAAAGAAGTCGGGTATTCAATATCAACTGTCTGCATTACCACTGGGTGGTTATGTCAAAATGTTGGATGAACGAGAAGGTGATGTCGCAGCAGAAGACTTACCAAAAGCATTTAACCGACAACACCCTTGGAAACGTATTGCAATTGTTGCGGCAGGGCCACTCATCAACTTGGCTTTTGCAGTAGTGTTGTTTTGGATTTTATTTTTACCAGCTCAGGAACAGCTGAATACGCGCGTAGGTAAAATTTTACCGAATACGCCTGCAGCAGCTGCGCAAATGCAGTCTGGTGATAAAATTACTGCCGTAGATGGCACTCAAGTATCCACTTGGGAGCGCTTGAATTATGCCTTGGTTGATCGTGTAGGTGAAACTGGCAATATTCAAATTCAAGCTGAACGAGCAGGGCAAATTCAAAACTTCAGTTTACCTATTCAAAGTTTCTTACGTGATCAAACTCAGTCACCACTCGATGTTCTAGGTTTTACACCGTATCGTCCTGAAATTCCTGCAGTGGTTTCAAAACTCAGTGAAGATGGCGCAGCGATTCGCCAAGGGATGCAAGTGGGTGATCGAATTGTTTCGATTGATGGCGTAAAAATGAAAGACTGGTTTGATGTTGTACAAGTTGTACAAGCTTCTCCAGAAAAGTTACTTAAAATTGATGTTTTACGACAAAATAAAATTGTGCATTTAAGCGTGATGCCGCAAGGTAAGCGTGACCAAATGGGTAAAGTCACAGGGCTTTTAGGTGTACAAAGTGATCCGGGTAAAGTCAATATTCCAGCCGAATACAAACAAACCATTCAATACACGCCTGTAGAGGCGATGGGCAAAGCGGTAGAAAAAACAGGTCAAATATCTAGTATGATCCTGAATTCTATTGTAAAAATGGTGCGTGGTTTGGTTGGTTTAGATAATTTATCTGGTCCGATTACTATTGCGAAAGTGGCTGGACAAAGTGCTGAGATGGGGTGGCAAACCTTCATTTCATTTATGGCACTGATGAGTGTAAGTTTGGGTATTTTAAATTTACTACCGATTCCTATGCTCGATGGCGGTCATTTAATTTACTATTTTATTGAATTAATTCGTGGTAAACCTGTTTCTGAACAAATACAATTGGTTGGATTAAAAATTGGTATGGTATTGCTGGGTAGCATGATGCTACTGGCTCTATTCAATGACATTATGCGTTTATAAGAACGTTATACGAAATAAATTAACAGCGGAAAAGACTGGCATGCAGCACAAACATTTATTTATGCCATTGGCACTGGTTAGTGCTATGGCCGTAGCACAACAAGTATATGCAGCAGATGATTTTGTAGTACAAGATATTCGTGTTGATGGCTTAGTGCGTTTAACTCCTGACAATGTAGCCGGAATGATCCCATTCTCCGCTGGTGATCGTGTCAATGATCAAATCATTTCAAACTCAATTCGTAGCATGTTTGCATCGGGTTTGTTTGATGATGTGAAGTCTACACAAGTCGGTAATACCCTTGTATATACAGTGGTTGAACGTCCAGTTATTTCTAAAGTTGAGCTAAAAGGCAATAAACTTATTCCTAAAGAAGCCTTGGAAGAAGGCTTAAAGAAAATGGGTCTGTCCGAAGGTGAAGTTTTAAAGAAATCATCTTTGCAAACGGTTGAAACTGAATTAGAACAACAGTACATGCAGCAAGGTCGTTATGATGCTGATGTCAAAGTTATTACAACCGCTCAACCAAACAACCGTGTTAATGTCTTAATCGAGTTTGAAGAAGGCCAATCTGCCAAAGTATTTGATATCAATATCATTGGTAATACGGTCTTTAAAGAAAGCGAAATTAAACAAATTTTTGCATTAAAAGAAAGTGGTTGGAACTCGATCATTTCTCGTAATGACCGTTATGCACGTGAAAAGATGGCTGCGAGTTTAGAAGCTTTACGTGCGATGTATCTCAACAAAGGTTACATCAACTTTAACATTACCAATTCAAGTCTGAATTTGAGTGAAGATAAAAAACACGTCTTTATCGAAGTTTCGGTGGATGAAGGTGAACAATTTAAGTTTGGTAAAACTCATTTCTTAGGTGATACGCTTTATACGCAAACTGATTTAAACGCTTTAAAACTCTATAAAGATGGCGACTTATATTCACAAGAAAAAGTGAATGGTGTGAAACAACTTTTACTTCGTAAATACGGTAACGCAGGTTACTACTTTGCAGAAGTGAACATTGTTCCTGAAATCAATAAAGACACCAAATTGGTCGATTTAAATTACTATGTGAATCCGGGTCAGCAAGTCACTGTTCGCCGCATTAATTTTACAGGTAACTCGAAAACAGCTGATGAAGTTCTACGTCGTGAAATGCGTCAAATGGAAGGCGCATTAGCAAGTAACGAAAAAATTGATTTGTCTAAAGTGCGTTTAGAGCGTACAGGCTTCTTTAAAACCGTTGATGTTAAACCTGCACGTATTCCGGGTACGCCAGATCAAATTGATTTAAATGTGAATGTTGAAGAACAGCATTCAGGTACAAGTACTTTGGCTGTTGGTTTCTCACAAAGTGGCGGTGTAACTTTCCAAGCAGGTTTGAGTCAAACCAACTTCTTGGGTACAGGTAATGCAGTTTCTATCGATTTGTCACGTTCTGAGACTCAAGATTACTACAACCTCAGTGTAACTGACCCGTATTTCACTATTGATGGTGTACGTCGTGGTTATAATATGTACTACCGTAAAACCAAGTTAGATGACGACTATAACGTTAACAACTACGTCACTGACAGTTTTGGTGGTGGTATCAACTTTGGTTATCCGATCGATGAAAACCAAAGTATCAGTATGGGTTTAAATGTAGATCAAACCAAGGTAACAACAGGTGAGTATGTATCTACATATGTGCGTGATTATTTGAAGGCAAATGGTGGTAAAACCATTGATTCTAATTCATTTAATACATGTTCAATTGTAAATCCTGATCCTAGCAATCTTGAATGGACATGTCCTGAAGCGAACATAGTTAATAATGATTACGAAAGTGCGTTTGAAGGAAAGTTTTTAACCTATAACTTAAACCTAGGTTGGTCGTATAACACGCTTAACCGTCCTGTATTCCCAACATCAGGTATGTCGCATCGCGTAAATACTGAAATTGCTTTACCAGGTAGTGATGTTGAGTATCAAAAAGTCACTTACGATGCACAAGCTTATTTCCCACTAGGTAAAGACTTTGTGCTCCGTGGCTATGGTAAGTTGGGTTATGGTAATGATTTACCGTTCTATAAAAACTTCTATGCAGGTGGTTTTGGTTCGGTACGTGGTTATGACAACAGCACCTTAGGTCCAAAATATGACGGTGTCTATTATGATGCTCGTGGTGAAAAAGATTATGACCCAGAAGAAGTCGGTGGTAATGCTTTAATTCAATTTGGTACTGAATTAGCTTTACCTGTGCCATTTAAAGGCGATTGGGCGCGTCAAGTTCGTCCAGTATTATTTGCTGAAGGCGCACAAGTATTTGATACCCAATGTGACGTTCCTAAATCTAGTGAAGACCGTCAATACTGTAAAGATAACTACGGCTTTGATATGAATAACATGCGTTATAGCGTTGGTGCAGGCTTTACTTGGATCACGATGATTGGTCCAATTTCACTGAGTTATGCATTCCCGCTTAATGACAAAGCTGGCGATGAAACAAAAGAAATTCAATTCGAGATTGGTCGTACCTTCTAAGTACGACCCTTCTGGGAATAACAAAATTACAGGTTGATAAGATGAATAAATTATTTACTGGTTTGGCGGTATTGGGTATGTCATGTTCTGCTGTGGTACATGCAGCAGGTTACGGTGTGGTTGATTTAGAAAAGGTGGTGGATCAAAGCACTTATATAAAACAACAAAATGCTCAAATTCAACAGCAATTGAAACCACAAACCACTAAAATTGAATCACTGGCTAAAGAGCTGGAAGCAATGCAGCAAAAAGCTCAGCAGGGTGGTGATAAGTTGACTGCTGCGCAAAAGCAGCAAATGGGTCAACAGTATCAAACTAAACTTAAAGAGCTGACTGATTTACAGCAAAAAGTTCAAGCTTCGGTTCAAGGGAATATTCAGTCTTTAAATCGCACGATGGATACACGAATCAAGCAAGTTGCAGAACAATTGCGCACAGAAAATAAGTTAGATGTTGTTTTGAATAAAAATTCAGCACTTGCGTATGACCCTAAGTTTGATTTAACTGATAAAATGATTCAAAAGGTTAATGCAATTAAATAATCAATGAATTCTCAAAAATTCAGTTTAGAAAAGCTTGCTCAACTTGTTCAAGGTCAATGTATTGGCCAGCTAGATTTGCTATTCAGTGGAATGGCAAGTTTAGAGAGTGCTCAACCGCATCAGCTTGCATTTTTAAACGCAGATAAGTATCTGAATGAAGCTCAACAGTCTCAGGCTGGTGCGCTGATTGTGACTGCAGAGATGCAGTCACAAATCCCTTCACAGCAAAACTTCATTGTTGTACCCAATCCGTATCTGGCTTTCGCTATTCTGACGCATGTTTTTGAAAAAAAATCTGTAGAAACAGGAATTGAAAGTACTGCCCAAATTCATCCTTCAGCAATCATTTCTGATACTGCTTATATTGGGCATTATGTGGTGATTGGTGCGAATAGCGTGGTGGGTGAAGGAACTCGCATTGAATCACAAGTGAAGATTGATCATGGTGTTGAAATTGGTAAAGATTGTTTTATCGATTCGCATGTGACGATTACTGGTGAAGCTAAGTTAGGTGATCATGTACGTATCCATGCAAATACGGTGATCGGTGGTGAAGGGTTTGGTTTTGCGCCTTATCAAGGGAAATGGCATCGTATTGCTCAATTAGGTTCTGTACGCATCGGGAATGATGTGCGTATTGGCTCAAATTGTAGTATCGACCGTGGTGCTTTAGATGACACAATTTTGGAAGATGGTGTCATTATTGATAACCTTGTGCAAATCGCGCATAACGTCAAAGTTGGTGCAAATACAGCAATGGCTGCGAAATGTGGCATTGCAGGTAGTACAACTATTGGCAAAAATTGTGTGCTAGCAGGGGCTGTTGGTATCGTAGGTCACATTAATATTGCAGATAATGTGACAATTACTGGTATGTCAATGGTCACAAAAAGTATTTCCGTTGCTGGGAGTTATTCTTCAGGTACGCCAATGCTTGAAAGTGGTTCTTGGAAAAAGGCAGCAATCCGCTTTAAACAATTAGCAGATGTGCCATTGACCCAATTGGTCAAACGACTTGATCATATGCAGTCTCAAATTGAGTCCCTTGAATCAACATTTAAATTGCGTAAATAATTATGATGACAGAGTCGAATACCCCAGCTTTCACAAAACCTGAATTACCAATGACTATTCAGACTATTCGTGAATATTTGCCACATCGTTATCCGTTTTTATTGGTTGATCGTGTTGTTGAAGTGACTGACAACGGGATTGTAGGCTATAAAAATGTAACGATTAACGAAGAATTTTTACAGGGTCATTTCCCTGAATACCCAATTATGCCGGGTGTGCTGATTGTTGAAGCATTGGCGCAAGTGTCGGGTATCTTAGGTTTCATCATGAATAATGAGAAACCTTCAGCGGGTTCGTTGTTCTTATTTGCTGGTGCAGAAAAGGTCCGATTTAAAAAACAAGTCGTTGCAGGCGATCAACTTGTATTAAAATCAGAATTAGTGATGCAAAAGCGTGGCATTTACAAATATAATTGTGTTGCCACTGTAGATGGCGTAGTCGCAGCAACCGCGGAAATTATGGTTTCGCATCAGAAAACAGAGACAGCATGAGCAATAACGAATTAATTCATCCTACCGCCATTATTGACTCATCAGCAGTAATTGCTCCGGATGTGCAAATTGGACCATATTGTATTATTGGTCCTCATGTCACAATTGGAGCGGGTACTAAACTGCATTCACATGTTGTGGTGGGTGGTTATACCCGTATTGGTCAACATAACGAAATTTTTCAATTTGCCAGTGTTGGTGAAGTTTGCCAAGACTTGAAATATGCTGGTGAAGAAACGTGGTTAGAAATCGGGGATCATAACTCGATTCGTGAACACTGTAGTTTACACCGTGGTACTGTTCAAGATCAGGGTCTAACTAAAGTTGGAAGTCATAATTTATTGATGGTCAATACACATATTGCACATGACTGTGTGGTAGGTGATCACAATATCTTTGCTAATAACGTCGGCGTTGCAGGCCATGTCCACATCGGTGATTATGTCATCGTAGGTGGTAACTCTGGTATTCATCAATTCTGTAAAATCGATTCTTACAGTATGATTGGTGGTGCATCTCTTATTTTGAAAGATGTACCTGCTTATGTCATGGTATCTGGTAATCCAGCCCATGCTTTTGCCATGAACATTGAAGGAATGCGTCGTAAAGGTTGGTCTAAAAATGTGATTCAAGGTTTACGTGAATCCTTTAAATTGATCTATAAAGATGGATTAACGACGAATGAAGCGATTGAACGTATTCGTACTGAAATTTTGCCTGAAGTGGCAGAAGCGCAATTGTTGATCGACTCACTTGAGCAGTCTAAGCGCGGTATCGTACGCTAAATGCTGCGAATAAAAAAAGACACCTTATAAGGTGTCTTTTTTTTTGCGTTAAAAAAAAGTCCTATTTTTTAACAAAGCCTGCTTCTTCAGATTTTGGATACTTTTGGGTAAGCTTGGTTTTGAGCTGCGTTGCTAAACTGCTGTTTCGATCTACGTCTTTTGCAATGCTATACAGTTGATATAACGCTCTAGGCGCGCGGGTCGACTCAGGGTATTGATTTACCACGATACTATAGTTCTTTTTCGCTTCTGCGTAGTTGGTCGGTTCAACAGCAAGGTTGAACTCAGCTAACCAAAAATATGCATTGCTGATGTAGACGCTATTAGGATTATTCTTAATAAAGTTTTTCATTGGTGCAATGGCTTTTTTCGCACCACCTTGTTTATATGCATCTAAAGCAACGGTATAAGCTGCTTTCTCAAGCTCAAGTGAGTCACCACCTGCATTTACAGGTTGTTTTGCAGATGAGCTTAATGTTGCTTGGGTCGTAGGTTGTTTAGCTGGTGTAGGGGTTGTATTAGCTGCTGCTGGGTGCAGTACCTTGTTGGTTATCCTCCGCAGCTTCTGTGTCTTCACTCGGATCTACTTTTTGTTGGAGTAGCTCTAAACGTTGATCTAAATCTGCATAGCGGTTTGTAAGTTCACTTTTTAATTGTTCGATAATATTGTCTTGCTCTTCCATTTTACCGCGTAAGCTACGCAATTCATTTTCGAGCTGTTGGTTCTTCTGCATGAGCTGCCAATTTAAATTTGTTGGCGTAGGGGTAGAGCCAGCACCTGTTTGAATGGCTGTATTATTTGCTGTATACACAGTGCCATTATCTGCGCCACTCAAACCGCGAGATTCAATTGGAATATTGGCAAATAGCGTACCTGAGCAAGTCAATGTAAGGGCACACAATACATGCTGTTTAAACATCATAAAAATTCCATGTAGTTGCAAGCATGTCCGTATTGAATAGTTTTATTACAGACTGCTTTAGATAAAACGATAAGCACATTAAAAACGCCAAAGTTCTGAATTGCAATAAGCTTTTACAATCTTGTTGTGTATTAAAGTAAAAATATAGTGATGATGTTTCACGTTTTCTACATCATCGACCATCATATTGATTTATAAATAATCAAACAGTGTTTTCTACTCAGGAATTCTTGGTTTTAGTCTTGCATGTTTATCAAAAATCTCTATACTCTGTTCTTGCAATGGTAGCCCTGCCGGTTACTTCGCAATTGTACTCTACAAACCCCGCCAGGACCGGAAGGTAGCAACGGTAGTAGAAATATGATGTGCCGAAGTCTTGCTGGTAGGGTTGCCACCAGTTTCAATCATAATAAATTAAACGTCCTCTCATTTTTTTTAATCCTAGATTCTTCTTTATTTTAGTTTTATTAATTCTTTATTTAGATCTATATCTTTGTTATTCGGCATCAAATTCTTTACGTGCAATCACTTTAAAAATCGTATCGAGATCGAATCCTCGATATTGTAAAAAACGTATTTGTTTGGCTTTTTGTTTTGGATCACGTTCAACAGCTTTGCCAAATTTTTTGATCTTGAGCTGGTAGGCTTCGGCGACCCAATCTGTTTCTTTTAATTCATCCTGAATTAATTCACTGTCTACTTTTTTATTTTTTAAAGCGAGCTTTATACGGTTGGGACCTTTACCTTTACGCTTTTGACTCGACAACAGCATTTCTGCTACACGCTGATCGCTTTGATAGTTCTCACGTGCGAGTTCTTCCACCAAGTGTATGACTTCTTCACGACTATCCGCATACAGTGCTAATTTCTCGATTAAATCCGCTTTTGAGTATTCTTTACGTGTGAGTACTGCAAAGGCGTAGGAGCGTAAACGAGAGCCGCGCAGTCCTGGTTTTTTTTCAGCATGAACATCTTTACCATTGGCATCAAAATGCAACGCAGAGTGATCGGTCACCGAAGTATTGTCATGTGAAATGTCAGTTTGTGCAGTATGATTTGCGCAGGTAGGTTCTTCAGCTTCTGCGAACTGTTGTTTTAGTGCTTCGTAGTCGAGCAAGAGTGGAAAATGGTCTTTAGTCATGGGGTCATTTTAATACAAATTTTGAGTGCAAAACAAAACGCCCCGTAGGGCGTTTCGTCTACTATTAAAGTATGCTGTAATTAAGCATCTAAAAAGTCTGGTTCTTCTTCGTCTTTGTCTTCTACAGGTGCTGTACCCGTAGTCAGAAGTTGTTCACGAATCAGTTTTTCGATAGTTTGCACAAGTTCAGGGTGTTCTTCTAAGTGGCGAATGGTATTGTTTTTACCTTGCCCAATCTTGTCACCTTGGTATGAATACCAAGCACCTGCTTTTTGAACAATTTCTTGTTGTACTGCGAGGTCAACAAGCTCACCTAAATGGTTCACGCCTTTACCATAAAGAATTTGGAAAATCGCTTCACGGAATGGAGGAGCCATTTTGTTTTTCACAACTTTCACTTTGGTTTCTGAACCAATGATTTCGTCGCCTTCTTTCACTTGACCAATACGGCGGATATCTAAACGTACAGATGCATAGAATTTAAGTGCATTACCACCAGTTGTGGTTTCTGGGCTACCAAACATTACACCAATCTTCATACGGATTTGGTTAATGAAGATCACCATACAGTTCGAACGTTTCGCATTACCGGTAATTTTACGCAGTGCTTGGCTCATCAGGCGAGCTTGTAAGCCCATGTGTGAGTCACCCATTTCGCCTTCAATTTCGGCGCGAGGGGTCAGTGCAGCTACAGAGTCGACAACGATCAGGTCAATGGCACCTGAACGTACCAGCATGTCTGCAATTTCAAGTGCTTGTTCACCATTGTCTGGCTGTGAAACAAGTAAGTTATCAATATCTACGCCAAGTTTACGTGCGTATTGAGGGTCTAATGCATGTTCAGCATCGATGAATGCACAAGTACCGCCAGCTTTCTGACATTGTGCAATAGCTTGTAATGTCATAGTCGTTTTACCAGAAGATTCAGGACCGTAGATTTCTACGATACGACCTTTAGGCAAACCACCAATACCTAGTGCGATATCTAATGTTAAAGAACCTGTAGAGACAGCTTCAACTGCCTGTACGGTATTATCACCAAGACGCATAACGGTGTTTTTACCAAACTGCTTTTCAATTTGGCTTAAGGCCGCATTTAACGCCTTGCTTTTATTATCATCCATCTTACAACCTCAATACGATGTCACGAAACAATATACTCAAGTGGATGTATTCAGTTTAAATCTGTTCCACGAGTGTATAGTGACAGAAATCATCCTTTTGTTCTATGAAAATCACAACAGGTGCGACATGTTGTGACGCTTTAACTTAATCATCATTATAAGACCATTGCTGGTCAAACTGTTGATCATTTTCTCTTTTAAATTTACCAATATCTCGACGATCTTTTTTACTTGGTCGATGATCTGGCCGAGCTAGATTATGCAATTTTCTTTGTGATGCGAGCAATTCCCGTTTTGCAATACTGACCTCAGTTTCATCATAAAGCAGCTGAGCGGTTGGGGCAGGCCCACGAACATCCGACAGTGCTTTCACCACCACAGTTTTTTTCTCAAGGCCTTGTGCAATGGTTAATTCCATGCCTACACGAACTTCACGAGAAACTTTAACGCGTTCGCCATTATGATGAACTTTACCGCCTTCAATCGCATTTTTGGCAATAGAGCGGGTTTTAAAAAAACGTGCAGCCCACAACCATTTGTCTATACGCATACCAACCGCATCTTCGGCTAGATTTGATTTACGCATATTTTTTCTGTTCCTCGGCTTGCTCAATCATTTGAGCTTCTAAAATAGGGATTAAATCTGTTAATGCGGACAGCATTGGGTAATTGCAAGTCTCGCGAGGCGCTTTGGCAGATGAAGGCTGCTGAATCGAATAGAGCTGTTCGATCCCAAAAAGTTTTGCACCATTGAGCACTTTTTCAGTGTCATCAATGAAATAACAGTTTTTTGCATCGAAGGAATGTTTGCTTGCTAATATTTGCCAAAACTCAATAAACTCTTTGGCATGACCGAGCGTTTCTGAACTGACGATCACATCGAAAAAATCACGAAGACCGGTTTCTTCAAGTTTGAATTGTAAGCCAGCATAGTCGGCATTGGTCGCAAGCCAAATAGGATAGCCATTTTCTTTTAGATAGGTAAGCAGCTCAATGCAACCTTCACGTTTAGCCACTTTGGCTTTTTGTTCTATTTGCATTTCCAGAACATCAACGCCAACTTGTGACGTCCAAAAGCGAGAGGAGTACCATTTTAGGGTATGATTATGCTGTTGATAAAAACTAAATAGCGTTTGCTTGCTTTGTTCGAGTGAGCACTGATGCTGTTCAGCATAGCGAATTGGCAGCAGCTCATTCCAAATGAAATCATCATAGGCAAGATCGAGTAAAGTACCGTCCATATCAAAAATGATCGTCGGCTTTTCTGAGTAATTTGGCATATAAAGGTATTCTATGTTTAAAACAACAACAGCACCGCAAGACCCACTGATTTTGCAGTTGGTTCCCATTGTGACACAAGCTTGCGAAATTTTGCGAGAAGAATATCAGCGTTATTGCTCAGGTGCGGATTTTGATGTGGAACGTAAAAGTGATGATTCACCTGTAACGCAAGCTGACTATCGTGCAAATAGCTATATTACTCAAGCATTATCCAAAGTTTCTAACTTGCCTGTATTGTCAGAAGAAGGTGACAAGTCTGAACGTATGCAATGGCAAAAATTTTGGCTCCTTGATCCCTTGGATGGTACCAAAGAGTTTTTACATAAAAGACCTGAATTTACCATTAATCTGAGTTTGGTAGATGGGGCCAATACCACTTTTGCCATATTGGCGATCCCGGGGGAATATAGCGTATATATTTGCCCCTTTGCGGGACTGCCGCTGAAATATGATAGCCAGTCCACTACATGGTATGAATATGTTCAAACCTCTGCAGAGAGTGTCGTACACGTTGGCTTGAGTCAAAGTGCCAAAAATAAGCCGATTTATACGGACTATCTAGACGCTTTAGAAAAACTCACTCCTTTTCAGGCCTACCATGCTGGTAGTGCATATAAGTTTTGTATGATGTTAGAAGATCGAGTGGATATTTATCCGCGTTTTCATCCGACTTGTGAATGGGATACGAGCGCTGGACAATGTTTAATCGAGCGTATTGGTGGTGGTTTGGTTGATTTTAAAGGTCGCGCATTTCTATATAACCAACGCACGACTTTATTAAATGGTGGATTTA
This sequence comes from Acinetobacter sp. YH12152, assembly GCF_013418285.1. NCBI lineage: Bacteria > Pseudomonadati > Pseudomonadota > Gammaproteobacteria > Moraxellales > Moraxellaceae > Acinetobacter > Acinetobacter sp. YH12152. Next base: position 35,929 of record NZ_VPCH01000016.1, on the reverse strand, counting down.
TTGCATTTAAAAATGCCGAAATGAAAGAATTGGCCTTAAATGCTTTGGCAAACATGCCTGACAAAACTTGAGCTAAATCGGGTTCATGCTATAGTGTCAGCACACTCCGTTAAATCTCCTGCATTTAAGAACTGTCAATTATGGCCCTAGATTTGCTCCCTCCTAGTATGCTGAAAGCAATAGACTTATTGCCGGATGAAAAGACGCCTGTAACATTGTTTACACGTCATTCCATTCGTGAAGTTGTACAAGGACAAGGCTTGGCCGGTTATGACTTGCAACTGACCCATCAAGGACGTGATTTAGCCGAAGCGTGGGGCAGCTATTTGGTTGAAAATACCGATCGTGTTATTCAGCACTGTATTTCGAGTCCAATTCAGCGCTGTGTGGATACGGCGGCATTGATGATTCAAGGTGCAGATAATGTCACGATTGAACCGAATACCCACCATATCGAGATCATTGAACAAGGATTATTGGTCGAGCCGGGAAGTTTTGTGCTCGATATTAAAAAAGCAGGACCATACTTTCAAAAGCAAGGTGCTTTAGGCTTTATCAATAGTTTTGTGAATAATGCTTTGCCGGGTATGAAACAGCCCATTCATGGGGTGGTAGATGTTTTGGAGTTGATTTACAACACTCATCCAACCAATGATTATGGTCTGAGTCTAGCGGTGAGTCATGATACGATTTTGGCTGCAATTCTTGCCATTATTTCAGGTAAAAATATCGTGACACGCGAAGACTGGCCGAAAATGATGGAAGGTTTATTTGTTTGGTTTGAAGGAGATGTATTCCTTGAGTCAAAACTGAAATGGATTTGGCGTGGAGAACTAAATGAATTAAATATTCGTGAATTTCAGCAGGCTGAGCAGCAACTCTAAGTATTTTTGCGCATACAAAATATTTAAAAAAGGCATCCATGTACGGGATGCCTTTTTTATCTGCTTCAATATTTCATTAAATAAAAGATTAAATATTGGCTTTAATTCGTGCAGGATACTGATTTAAATCAATACTTGAACCGTCGTCACTATAAGGCCAGCGGCTAGTATTGACAGGGAGATGTTGTTGGTGGATTCGACTGTATTTGTCTGCGGCAATCAATGTGGCAATGTCATGATCTTTAATGCTATACGCTTGTACGAGTTCAACTGGATATTGTGTGCGTTCAAAAAATGCAGCTTCCGTTTCCCCTTGATGCAGCGCAAAGATGCGTTCTACAGCCGGTAAATACACGCCATATGCTAACCATGAGTCTACGCCTTGAGAGGCTTGAATCTCAGCGGTTGATTTCATATTTGAAATGACTTTACCTAAAATGTCTTTTTCACCTTTCGATGTAAAATATTCAATATATTGATTTTCTGCTTCTGCAAATTTTTCTAATGATGGCAAAAATTGGTTAATCGACATTTTTATCCCTCTTTTCATTTGTACAGCAATGGCTGCCTAGGATGAAAATTAAAATACCATAAAAAATATATGGGATTAAACCATTTCTAAAAATTTTTATTTACAAAGTTTCTAAAAATATCCTGACAATTTTTGTCGGGAATATACGATTGTATTTAAAGGCCTACATCTTAATTTTAGTTGAAAAGTGAAGTACCTGTCACACCAATCGTGATTCAGACAATACTAAATATTTAGATTTTATTTGAATTGTTAAAAAGTGACAAAACACGGCAATTGAATAATTAAATAAAAGAAAATAGCATTAACTTTTTTATAAATTATTGATTTATATATTTTATATAAGTCTCTTTATTGGATTTTATTGTGGCTAATTGGGGAGTGGTAGTGAAAAGTGTGATAGGTTTTTCATATAACAAGTTATCAATTTGTATTGTGTCATTGATGTTAGTTGCTTGTGGCGGCGGAGGCGGTGGTGATAGTTCAAGTGGTTCTGCATCAACTTCAAGTTATCCAGAACCGACCCAAGACATAGTCGATGATACCAGTATTGGCTTTTATGACTACGATGCAAATGATGCTGTTCGTGAAATACGAAATGATTTAGTCGGCAACTTTTCAGCGCAAGTTCAATTTGGTCAAAGTCATGTCGTCGATCCGAATGCGAACGAATCCAAGAAAATGCCACGGTTAACCAGTGAAAAAGAAGCGCTGCTTATCGTGATGCCAACACTTGATATGCAAAACATCAAGCAACTCAAAGTAGAAATCTATCAAAACAACCGCTTAATTCGTACCGCGACATTGGATGATCCGACGCAAATGCCTGTTTCAGACCAGAGTGGGCAAAGAGGTCGTCCAGATGTTTGGTACAGTAAACGCGCGTGGACCACGAAGCTCAATTGGGATGAAGTTAAACCCGGTCTAAGATTAAAATTTATTGACGCAAATAAAGTCAGCGGTGAATTGGCTGAGGATAAAATCGATTTTGCTGCACCAGGTGAATTGGTTTTAAATAATATCCGTGTTGGTATGTTGGCAGATAAGCCAAATTCTACCGGCCACTATATGCTACTAGAGCCTGAAAAAGCGGGCACAGATTATTTCCAAACCATTCCTGCAGCAGAAATGACGGTTGCACAATATGATGATATTCAGTTAACACGTGCAATGGTATCTTCAGGTGTTATTTATGACAGTAAAAGTGCCGGAGATGGTGGTGTTTATGCAGGAGACATGCGTGAGGATGTCGGTAAATCAACCTTTAGTGTTGGTATAAACCTTGCTAACTGGGGTATTACCAGTGCATCTATGGCCAACCAAAGTCAGCCACAATTAACCCAAACAGTAGTTGTCCATCATACGAAGGGGAACTATGCCAATGGTGTGCATACTCATGGACTGAGTGGTGGTAATGGCATGCTCACGTTTTATGATTCTGTAGGGAATGAATTTAGCCATGAAATTGGCCATCACTATGGTTTAGGACATTACCCTGGTCAGGTAGGTGACAATCTATTTTGGGCTGCACATCATGCGGACAGTGGATGGGGTTATATTGCCAATCGCAATATGATGCGCGGAAATCTATCATGGACGGCGACATGGAAGTGGGATGGAGCGAATGGTATCCCAAATTTTAAAAATTTGTTTCCGTACGGAAAAGATGCCATGTCCGGCGGGTATCCTGATAGTAATGTATCACGCTACACACACTATACGGGTTACAGCACATTCCTGAAAATTCAACCACACTTTGACCGTTATGTCTGGGATGAAACTTCGCCTACCGGCTACAAAAAGTGGAACAAAACCACTCGTGAAATGGAAGTCGCTCAACCGAAGATGCCAAATTCTACGGCTCCGGTTTGGTATAACGCAGATCAAAATTATCCACGACCACGGGTCTTTGGTCAGCCTGTTATTACCATTTTAGGGGGCTATGATCCAGTCAATCAAGTTGGTTTGTTGTATCCTGCTGCACGTTCAAACTGGGGCAATGTGTATGACTTAACTGCTGCCAATACCACTTTAGACCAAGCGGCATGTTGGTTGAATGTGCAATACACGAATAAAGTCAACAATATTGCTTTAGCACCTGCACGATTAGGTAGTAATGCCAATAAACTGCATGTCAATTTAGCTTTGGCAGATCAACCACAGAAGGTCAATTTATACTGTAAAAAAGCAGGTGAAGAAGCCAAGTTATTAGCAAATATTGATATTCCAGTTTACAGCACAGCGATCAAGCCGGCTGTCAAAATTGGACGTCAGCATGGTTATAGTGCATTGCGTGCTATCGAACTTCCTCAATTAGAAAGTGCTTTGGAAGCGCAAGCTGCAAATGCTGTTGTTGCACTAAATCCAACTGAAAAAATGCTGTATGAGTCCTATAAAAATGACAAGTCATTGATGAATAGTGTGGCGCGTCAGCAATTAACCCGTTATGAGTCGCAACAAAACACAGCATACCGACTAAATCGTTGGATGAATGTGTATGCACAAGACCTAACCAATCAAGTTCCTGAGGCACAAAGCGCACTCGAAGCATTTATGACAAAGCTTTCAGTATCTCAGGAAGGTTTGTTTGATCAGGCAACATTGATCAAAAATGGTAATAACTGTTTGAAAGCAGAAACATTAACCGATGGAAAATTAAACTTATATATTAGTGGTCCAAGCGGATGTACTGCGGACGAATCGGAACAGTGGGTATATGATGCGATTGGTCGGATACACAGCAAGTCAAATCCAGATCAATGCGTAACAGGCAACGGTGGTTCAGCTAAAGTGACGCTAGAACGTTGCGTGTTAAACCAAACCAACCAAATTTGGACCATGGACCCTGCGACTACAACGATTCGTCAAAGTGGTCAATGTATGGATTTAAATACGGGACGTTTGCAAAATAACCGTGCGGATTTAATTCGATATAGCTGTACCAATGGTGGCAATCAACGTTGGACAAATTTGACAGCAAGCCAAAACTTATTATGGACATATTTATCAGCGACGAACATGAAACTGATTAATAAATAATCTGTAAATAGAAAATAAGGTCCAATAAGGACCTTATTTTTTTGCTTTTAAAAATCGATAGGCACAAAAAAAGCCCTAAGAAGGGCTTTTTTCATCGCAACAAATTAGTTAGCTAAAGCTTTAACTTGTGCATTTAAACGGCTCTTATGACGAGCAGCTTTGTTTTTATGGATGATGCCTTTATCAGCCATACGGTCGATTACAGGAACAGCTTTTTTGTAAGCTTCTGTAGCGACAGCGTAATCACCAGCAGCAATAGCAGCTACTGTGCGTTTAAGATAAGTACGAACCATAGAACGTAAGCTTGCGTTGTGTTGACGTGCTTTAACGTTTTGACGAGCACGTTTTTTTGCTTGAGCAGAGTTTGCCACTCGTGCACTCCTTGAAATAGATTGGTCTGGGCGGGCTGAAATTACATCTGAAAACCAACATCAGAAGAACTATCACCAGCCCGTAAACAAGTGCCATATTGTGATTAAACTAAGCGCTTAAGTCAAGTCTTGACATGCTTTGACAACATTTTAGATGCAGAAAAATTTTAAAGAAAACGTTAGATTAGTCTAAAGTTATTGAGATTGTATGAAAAATGACTAAAAGTATAGAGAATGCAATTGTCATTGGGGCAACAGGATTGGTCGGGCGGGAATTGGTTCGTCAGCTCAGTCAAAATACAGGATGTAAGAATATTACGGCTGTGGTACGTCAGCGTGACCATGAACTGAATGGACTGGCAAAAGTTCAACAAATGGTGATCAGTGACTTTCTTTCTCTGACTCAGGATGATGTGAGAGATTATAGTCATGCCTTTAGTTGTTTAGGCTCGACCATTAAAAAAGCAGGGTCTAAAGATCATTTTTATCAGATCGATTTTAGCATCAATGCGCATTTTGCTGAATTATTAGAATATACAGAAACCCATTTGATCATAGTTAGTGCTATGGGCGCTGACGCCAATTCCGCATTTTTTTATAATCGAGTCAAAGGGGAATTGGAATATTATTTAAAAACCTTAAAGTTAAATCAACTTTCGATATTAAAGCCTTCGCTGTTACTTGGCGAGCGTCATGAATCTCGGCGTTTAGAAGATGCGACACAGAAACTTTATATGCGCTTTTCGCATTTTGTACCAGACCGTTTCAAATTTAAGCCAGTGACAGCACAGCAAGTGGCTCATACTATGGTCGATGCAGCACAAACTCAGACTGAAAAGTTCGAGATTTATGATAATTTACGCATACTAACAATTAAATGAGGGAAATACCGTGTCTACAGTTCCATTCGTCACCTGTGATTTACTTGATGATCATCCAGATAAAGAATTACAAGTGGTGATCCCGTCGTTGGATGGTAAATTCTTTCAAAGTTATGGTGCACGAAAAAGTTTTGGCGGTCAGGTGATGACGGTCAAATGTTTTGAAGATAACTCTCGTGTTAAAGAATTATTGGCAACCGATGGTACGGGTAAAGTATTGGTTGTGGATGGTGGTGCGTCGATGCGCTGTGCCTTGATGGGTGATATGATTGCTGAATCTGCAGTTAACAATCATTGGAATGGCGTCATTATTTACGGCTGCGTGCGTGATGTTGATGCGATTGCCGAACTTGATTTAGGTGTGCATGCTTTGGCTGCGATTCCACAAAAAAGTAACCGCAAAGGCGTGGGTGAAACAGATATTCCATTAAGTTTTGGTGGTGTAAACATTCAGTCTGGTGATTTTATTTATGCTGACAATAACGGCATTGTTGTTTCAAAAGAGCAATTGGTTGTTCTTTAAGTGGGTTTGAGTTTTTAGTCATGGAATCAGTTGGCATTGCTTACTTATATACGACGATATAAATCTGGAAAAAATACAAACTTCAGCTGAGGACTCTCGGCTGTTGTATAAAAATACGAAATAAAAGAAGAAAGGAAGAATATATGTTGTTGCATCAATTAAAAGTGGCGCAAGCGTTGCTCTCAGGCGTAGCAGAGGGCGGACGAGGTACAAATGGGACGCCTTATCCCAAACAACCTGATAAAGCCCTTAAACTGTACGAATTTGAAGGTTCTCCGTATTGCCGTCGTGTGCGTGAAGTTTTGACCACACTTAATTTGGATTATGAGGTTTACCCATGTCCCAAAGGGGCTAAAAAGTACCGTTTAGAGGTACAGAAATTAGGTGGAAAACAGCAATTCCCTTTCTTGGTGGATGACAATACTGGGGATCGTTTGTACGAATCTCAGCAAATAATTCATCATCTATTTAAACATTATGGCAAAACAGGTCAGACTCCTAGGAAATATGCCAATTATCCTAAAATTCCGTATGTTGCCTATGTTGGAACCTTAATTAATGGGGCTCAAGGCGTGTGGGTGCACCGTAAAGTCATTCATCGTGATGCTCCAAGTCAACTCTTAGAACTATGGGGTTTTGAAGCGAGTCCATATACACGTATCGTACGTAGCGCATTGTCTGAAATGGAATTGGCATATATCTTTCATAATGTGGCTAAGGAACGTTGGCAAGATCAGGGATTAGCGGTAATGCGCTTAAGACCTGGTAAATATGTACCCCTGAAAGGTGGCAAGCGTGAACAAGTGTTAAAAATCATGGGGAACAATATTCAAGTGCCATATTTGAAAGATCCTAATACTGGTGTAGAACTTTTTGAATCTGAAAAAATTGTAAAATATCTGAAGAAGCAATATTTGAGCTAATCTCACTCAAGTTTAAGCTAAGTGCAGTGTATAGTCAGACTGATGGCTATACACGTATTGTAATGTTAAATGGATTTAAAATTAGAAGAAAAATGCATCATAGCTGCATCAATTGAATTAGAATAAATTGTTAAAAAATAAGAAATTTACTTAATTATAGGGATATCCTAAAAGGATTAAACTCATTAATGTAAAAGACATTTCATTTTTTCGGGGGAAGTAAATCATGTCACCACAAGAAGTCATACTACCCGTACCGGTGCTCGTCGTTGAAGATGAGGAAATTATTCAATTACGTTTACGTCAAATTTTGACAGAGCTGGGTTATAAGCGTGAAGAGCTTATCTTCACCAAAAATGTTAAAGAATCTATTCAAGCCGTAGAGACCCAACCGATATCCTTAGCCTTAGTTGACTTAGGTTTGCCTGATGGTAGTGGTATCGAAATTATTGAAAAAATACGTTCCCTCGAAAGTAATACCATGATCTTGGTTGTCTCTGCATGGAGTACACAAGAAAGCTTATTTGCCGCAATTAAAGCAGGTGCAACGGGCTATGTATTAAAAGAACGTGATGATGCTGAAGTACTTTTATCTATTCGGAGTATTTTACGTGGTGGGGCGCCGATTGACCCATTTATTGCACGAGAAATCCTTAAACAAATATCCGAAGCCGAAGCGCCAAGTCCAGAACAAACAGTCGCCGATGAAGCAGACCTGAACCTCTTGACCAGTCGTGAAAAAGAAATTTTATGTTTGGTTGCTCAAGGTTTGAGTAACCGTGAGATTGCTGAACAGCTTTTTGTTTCTCGCTATACCGTAGAAAGCCATATTAAACATATTTATCGCAAATTAGCCGTAACGAAACGAACCAAAGCCGTGAGTACAGCAAGATCTATGGGTATTCTATAATGCGTAAAGGAGGATATTTTTTCTTATTTATCCTCTGTTTAGTATGGGGGAGCTTGAGTCATGCAGAGCAAGTATTCCCTGTAAATGATCAATGTAATGTAACTGTGAATAGCATTTCACGGGTGAAAACACCATCCAATCAAGAATTACCCAGAACGGGATGGAAAACCACACAATTACCTGATCGTTGGAAAGAAGATAAAGACTGGGAAGGTTATCAAGGTGGTGCTTGGTATAAACTAGACTGGTCTTGGTACTGTAAAAATAATGCCCGTTTGGCAGAACCCATCGTACTATATATTGATTATATCATTAATACGGGTTCAGTCTTTCTGAATGGCGACTTGCTGTGGACCAATAAAAATCTTCAAGAACCGATTTCTAAAAGTTGGAATGTTGCGCGCTATTGGATTTTACCGATAAGTGGAATCAAACATGATCATAATGAAACTTTGATCTATGTGTATGGCTACTCGAGTCTAAATGCAGGATTAGGACCAGTTAAATTTAATAATGTAATGGCAACGTTGGAGCAGGCCGAAGAAGCCACATGGACACGTCGAACCATTTTACAGTTAAATATTTTTCTTTCCGGGGTCTTGGGTCTAATTTGCTTCATTATTTGGTTGATGCGTCCTCGTGATACCAGTTTTGGCTGGTTTGCGCTTTCAACAGTGTTGTGGATTTTATTTCTCAGTAATGCTCTGACTACTGAAACCTTTCCATACCCAGATTCGATTTTTTCCACCAAAGCCAATTTGATATTTTCAATGCTGTACTTTCAGTGTTTTAGCATCTATATCTTGCGCTTTGTTGGACGTAAATTTCCGCGAATTGAATTGTCCTGTACTATGCTCACTGCGGCTCTGATTGGTGTAGTATGTATTTGGCCATTTGAACAAAATGCGGAAATTTCGAGCCTTATTTTCTTTTTGTATTGTGCATTCTTTTTTATCACTTACCTCTATCTGTGTAAAATTTGTTTCAAAGAACGAAGAAAGGACTATATTTTATTAGCAATCTGTTTGACTGCGATAATTGTGATAGTCATAGCTGACATCATGGTTTTGGTACTCTTTCCAAAAGAAAATTTTACACCTTTATCACCCTTTACTTCACCGATTATAACCTTATTTATAGTGGTGATCTTGGGGGCGAGACTCAATCGAAATATACAGAAAATTGAAAAATATAATGATGATCTGGCATTTGAAGTTCAGAAAGTCAGTGATGAACTATGCAGTAGCTTGAATGATAAACATCAGCTTGAACTGAGTAATGTACGCCTGCAAGAACGAATTAAATTATCACATGATCTGCATGATGGTCTGGGCGCATCCATTGTGCGCTCGATGATCTTGGTTGATCAGTGTGAAAGTAATATTCCAAACAAACAGTTCTTGTCGATGTTGAAATTACTTCGGGATGATTTAAGGCAAATTATTGATAGTGGATCATCTTTAGACAGTAAAGTGCCAGATTCACCTTTGCTCTGGATCGCACCTGTTCGACATCGCTTTAGTCAGTTGATGGATGAAGTGGAAATGAATGCCAAATGGTGTATTCCTTCGCAGTGGGCGATCAAACCAACGGCAATTCAGTGTCTGACTTTAATACGAGTGATTGAAGAAAGCCTGACCAATATTGTGAAACATAGCCAAGCAAATCATGTCAATGTCACGCTGTCACAGTTCGAAAATGGCGCATTGTTATTAACTATTGAAGATGATGGTGTCGGTTTCGATGTTGAGAGTGTTTCAAATCATGGCATGAGTATTGGGATGCGAAGTATGAAAATGCGTGTAGAGCGGATAGGTGGGAATTTCAAAATTCATTCTCAGCAAGGCTGTACGATTATTCATACAGAAATTAATTTAAAATCAGCTGCATAAAATAATATGTTGAAATAATAAAAATGATGATCAATTAGATATTAAATAACCTAAAGCGCATTGCATTGTTCTGCTGTGTCACTTTTATCGCCGCTTGTGGTTCGCAGGATCAAGCGCCTAAACCGGGTGAGTATGGGCAGATTTTGTTCCAACAATCAGTGTTAAGCACCGAAGAAATTCAGCAATTACTCACAGAAAGTCAAAGCCATACAAATGCATTAAACACTAAAAATTTTGCAGTGGATTACACGGCGACATCGAGCCAAAACCCATATCGTGCAGTCTTGTTGGTCAGAGGTAGGGCAATGACCAGTGGCGAGGTATCCGTTAAATTTCAAATTGATAACTACAATGCTGCTATTCAACAAACCTCAAGCAATCTCATGCAAATGGACGCAGGTGTTGATCAGGTTGAACGATTAGAGACATTGGATGCAGGACAAGAATTTACTTTTGTCATGGATGGTGCACCTTTTTCAGTCAATGCTGCCAACGACCCAAATAGCATGACCAGTCAACTGAGTTTGTTAGAGTCGAGGAATGTGGAGTTTCAAAGTATTGAATTACAAATTTGACAAGGCAAAGGCAGTCAATACGGTGTAATGCGCTATCTTTGGTTTATTGGATTGGTGTTATTGATTGTATGGGTTTATCGCGTCATCGTGGAGAAAAAAGCCGATCAAGTCGAAGATTTTTTAAATCGTAGAAAGCGAAAATAATGCTATTCAGTAGCATAAAAAGGGAGCGTGACGCTCCCTTTTTTATTGATTTTATTCAGCTTCTGTTGGGACGAGCATGAGTACAGATTCATTTAATAGCATGGAAATATCTTCTAAAATATCAGCATCATATAAAGATTCGTCTAGCGCTAGACTTTGACCATCGGCAATGGTTTTTAAATGCAATGCAAATTCGTCTGAGATACAGATTCCTTCACCATTTGCCCAAAACAAAATATCACCATCTTGCTCTGTGTAAAGTAAGCGTGAAGCAGGTTCTAACATGAGTTGATAGCCTTGATCTAGAGCTTCCTCTAAATCACCAGTGCCGATTTCTTCTGCTTCAGGAATATTGTCAGGATATTTAGGTTCTGACATTAAGCTCATGATTGCATCTTCAAGTACGGTTGAATTTTGCAATTGTTCAAATAACTTTTCTTTTAAATACTCAAGTTCATTTTCAGTCACTTGGCCAATCGCACTGATTTGGTCACGTAAAATGTCAGTTAATGGATTTTTAAGTAGAGGATTGTCTGTGAATTTGTCTGTCACTCGATCCATCATTTCAGTGACATTTGGCATGCGGAAGCCAAATGAATACGTCAGACATTCATCTTCAGCTACGCCATAGTGTGATAGGCCTGGTGGTACATAAAGTAAGTCGCCGGGAGCAAGCACTTCATCAAAATGAACGTCCATTTCTGGCAGTAAGCGAAGCGGTTGACCTTCGACAAATGAAGTATCTGCATCACACATCTGACCTAATTGCCAACGGCGGTGACCATAGCCTTGTACGAGGAATACATCGTAAAAATCAAAATGTTGTCCGACAGAGCCACCTTTTTGTGCATACGACACCATGATGTCATCACGACGCCATTGCGGAATAAATGAAAACTGCTTCCAAAGCTCGGCTAGGTCAAAAGAATAATGATCGACAGCTTGAACCAATAAAGTCCACAGTTTCGGCATTTTTTGAAAATCAGCTTTAAGTAGTGGAGAAGATTTTACTGTCCATTGGTTAGGATCACGATCTTTTTGTTTGATGAGACGTGCAGTGACGTTATCTTCTAAAGCCAATTCAAGAATGTCTTTGGGTTCTAGTATATGGGCAATTTCAGGGAGTGCATTACGAACCAATAATGGTTTTTTCTGCCAATATTCGGCAAGGAATTGTTCAGCGCTGATACCGCCGAGGATGTCAAGAGAATGAGCCATAGCTAAATACATACAATTTCAATGGATATATTGTCCCTTGAGATTCCAGTTTTTAGCAAGGCTCTATTTCATTAAATTATTTCGATTAACTTGAGACTATTTTAAAGGATTGTCTTTGAGATATTGCATGACTAATTTTTCAACTTCCAAATCATAGCTATTGGCAGCAGCCGTAGTCGCTGAAAATTTCATGAATTGCTCAAAATGTGCATTGGTGTCAATTTTAGTATTTTCTTTGTCAGACATTAATTTGAAATGATTCGGCATGACTTTTGCCATCATTTCAACATTTTCGGTTTGTAGTTTTAGAAGTTTTTTCACTTCAACTGTTTGTGGTTGAATGCTTTCAAATTTTTGTTTGCCTAGAGCAACCAGTTTATTGATTTGTTGTTCTGGCGTGCTACTACCACCGGTTTTGGTTTTAGTCCCTAGCTGTTGAATGATTTGCTCCTGCATTGCAGCGCCTTGTTGTTCTAATTCAGCAAAGATAAATTTATATTGAACCCATTCATTGACTAAGTTTTTATTGTATTGCTGAGAGTTGGTCACAGTTTGATTCACTGTATTGGTATGACCGTTTGTCGAACAAAATAGAAGGCTAATGCTAATGAGGCTAGATGAAATTAAATTAAACGTTTTCATGTTTTCAGTTCTTGGTTGTAATAAATAAGTAAGTGACTTTTTAATCATTAGCCCATAAAGAGCTAATGATGTGTTTATTATGCTGTAACAGATAATAATTTTAAAATTATGGGACTAAGATCTTAAGCTCACGCAAAATATTGCAGAGTTTAATCATCGGCATACCCATGAGTGTAGTTTGGTCTTGCCCGATCATTTCTTCAAATAAGCTAATCCCTAAACTTTCACATTTAAAACTGCCAGCGCAGTGTAACGGTTGTTCAACCTGAACATAACGTTCAATTTCAGGCAAGCTTAGTTTGCGAAATTTCACTTTATAGTGCTCGACAAGGGTTTGTTCAAAACCTATCGATTTTTGTTGGACACTGAGTGCAGTACTGAAATAAACGATTTTGTCAGAATTGGCTTGAAGCTGCTTGATGGCTTTTTCATCGCAAAGCGGTTTACCGATAAAAATATCTGGTGCGCCTTCGCGCCATGCGACTTGGTCAGAACCAATCACAATCGCGTCTGGGTGTTGGTTTGCAATCGCTGAAGCTTTTTCAAATGCCAGTCGCTTCGCTAACTCATCGGCGTGGTTCTCACCGCGAGGTGTTTCGTCTATATCTGGTACGATTGAGTGATAATCAATCCGTAAACGGTCCATCAGGTCTTTACGGGTTTGGCTGCTCGAAGCCAAAATGATTTTGGGAGTACTCATTACACTGCATATTCCATAAGTACATCAAGCGGTACATAAGACAGCGCCGCTTGGTGACACGCTTGTATTTTAATAGGTGGGGCAAATCCTTCTTGATACGCTTCCACCCAGCGAGTCACACAGATACACCAGAAGTCACCAGGTTGTAGTCCTGGAAAACCAACTTCGGGTAAGGGTGTGATTAGGTCATTGCCAACTTTTTGGGAAAAGTTTAAAAATTCAGATGTCATTTGTGCACACATCGTATGCTGACCAAGGTCTATTGTTGCTGTATGGCAAAAGCCATTTCTAAAATATCCGGTAATCGGATCAAAACAACAGCTTGCCAAGGGTTCGCCTAAAACATTTAAACGATTAATATTTGGGTCTGGATGAATCGACATAAGCGCTGAATCTTTATAAGGCTTTTCGCTATCATAACAAAACTTTGGCTCTACATAGCTTTTCTGCAAAAGAAGCTAACGTTTTTCTGCATAATCATTTAAAATCGTCGCGTTTTGATATCAATAAAAGAGAGTAATGCATGAACTTTCAGCGTATGACTGACCTAGATTTGGCGGGTAAACGTGTTCTGATCCGTGAAGATCTTAACGTACCAGTTAAAAATGGCGTGATTACAAGCGATGCACGGTTACGTGCGGCGTTGCCAACAATTAAAGCAGCTGTAGAAAAAGGTGCTGCTGTAATGGTGTATTCACACTTAGGTCGTCCTGTTGAAGGTGAGCCTAAAGCAGAACAGTCTCTAGCACCTGTAGCCGCTTATTTAACAGAAGCTTTGGGTCAAGACGTTCAACTGATCACTGACTATTTGGATGGTGTTGACGTTGCGCCAGGTCAAGTGGTTTTACTTGAAAACTGCCGTTTCAACGTAGGTGAAAAGAAAAACAATCCTGAATTATCTGCTAAATATGCAGCACTTTGTGATGTCTACGTTATGGATGCATTTGGTACGGCTCACCGTGCAGAAGCATCGACTGAAGGCGTAGCACGTTGTGCAAAAGTGGCTGCTGCAGGTCCTTTACTTGCTGCTGAGCTTGATGCGCTAGGTCGTGCACTTAAAACTCCTGCAAAACCAATGGTTGCGATTGTTGCAGGCTCAAAAGTTTCTACTAAATTAGATGTATTAACTTCACTATCTGACATCTGTGATCAATTGATCGTGGGTGGTGGTATTGCCAATACATTCTTAGCTGCTGCGGGCTTTAATGTTGGTAAATCACTTTGTGAAAATGACCTGATCGACACAGCAAAAGCCATTGCTGCAAAAGTATCTGTACCACTTCCAACAGATGTTGTTGTTGCTGATGCTGCTGAAAGTGATTTTGCAGACTTCCTCGGTTCATTAGCTGCTGCTAAAGCTGTTGTGAAAAAAGTTGAAGATGTAACAGATAACGACATGATTTTGGATGTAGGTCCTGAAACTGCCAAAGCATTTGCAGAAATCTTGAAAACTTCAAAAACTATTCTATGGAATGGCCCAGTAGGTGTATTTGAAGTTGATCAATTCGGCGAAGGCACAAAAGCATTGTCTTTAGCGATTGCAGAATCTGAAGGCTTCTCGATCGCGGGTGGTGGTGACACGCTTGCTGCAATTGATAAATATGAAGTTGCAGACAAAATTGGTTACATCTCGACTGGTGGTGGTGCCTTCCTTGAATTCGTTGAAGGTAAAACTCTTCCTGCTGTAGCAGCGCTTATCGAACGTGCTTAATGAAGCATTATCAATAAGATAATACAGTATTAAAAAAGGTTGGCTTCGGTCAGCCTTTTTTTATGGTCTATTCATTTTGCCGTCATCAAAGTGCAATATTTCTGCAATAAAATTCATCGCAACACCTAATTCGCAGTAGTAGGAAACAACGATGAACTTAAAACTTGCACTTGCTGTACTTTTAATTGCTCCATTAACTTTGACAGCTTGTGCTAAAAAAGAGTCTGCACCAACGGAATCAGAAGCATCTGCTGTTGCCGTAGACAATGCTCAAACAACGCCAGAACAACAAAAAGCCATTGATGAACTTGATAAGCCAGTATTGGATGAAAAGAACCAAGATGTTCCTGCTGAAATTGCAAATGCACCTGCAGACGAAGCAACAGCTGACGCTGAAACAGCCGCTTCAGCAGCAGCAGCTCACTAAGATTGTTGTCTTTATTTAAAAAGTCCCTGCAAATGCAGGGATTTTTTTTTAAATAGTGTTATTTGTTGCTGAATTGAAATGATTGAGCATGTAGAATATGCGGCATTACCTGGGAGGATATTATGGCTCTTATTTCATTGCGCCAGCTCTTGGATCACGCCGGCGAACATGCTTACGGCGTACCAGCATTCAACGTAAACAACTTAGAACAAATGCGTGCAATTATGCTTGCAGCAGATGCAACAAATTCACCTGTAATTGTACAAGCATCTGCGGGTGCACGTAAGTATGCAGGCGCTCCGTTCTTGCGTCATTTGATTTTGGCAGCAATCGAAGAATGGCCACATATTCCTGTGGTTATGCACCAAGACCATGGTACTAGCCCTGACGTATGTCAACGTTCTATTCAACTTGGCTTCTCATCAGTGATGATGGACGGTTCTTTAGGTGAAGACGGTAAAACGCCAACTTCATACGAATACAACGTAGACGTGACTCGTCGTACTGTTCAAATGGCACATGCGTGTGGCGTTTCAGTAGAAGGCGAAATCGGTTGTTTAGGTAGCCTTGAAACTGGTATGGCTGGTGAAGAAGATGGTGTAGGCGCTGAAGGCGTACTTGATCATTCTCAGCTTTTAACTTCAGTTGAAGAAGCGCGTTCATTTGTAGCTGATACCAATGTTGACGCACTTGCAATTGCAGTGGGTACTTCACACGGTGCGTACAAATTTACTCGCCCACCTACAGGTGACATCTTAGCGATTGACCGTATTAAAGAAATTCACGCTGCTTTACCAAATACACATCTTGTAATGCACGGTTCAAGCTCTGTGCCACAAGAATGGTTAGCTGTAATTAATGAATTCGGTGGTAACATCGGCGAAACTTATGGTGTTCCAGTAGACCAACTTGTAGACGCAATCAAACACGGTGTTCGTAAAATTAACATCGATACTGACTTACGTCTTGCATCTACAGGTGCTATGCGCCGTATGATGGCTGAAAAACCAGCTGAATTTGACCCACGTAAATTCTTCTCTGCAACTGTTGATGCAATGAAACAAATTTGTATCGATCGTTATGAAGCATTTGGTACAGCGGGTAATGCTGACAAGATTCGTCCAATTTCTTTAGAGAAAATGGTGAGTCACTATAAATAATTTGTCTTGAGATAGATTATTTTTGAAGAAAAGCCCACAATTAAGTGGGCTTTTCTTTGATTTGAACTTAGAAAAATTGCTTTAAATACAACTCAAGAATAAGAGCGTGTCATGGAATTGATCTTTGCTGCCGCGATTTGCAGTGTTCTCGTTTCAGTAATTCTAAAACTCTGTCGTGATCGGGGTTTTAACCCTGCACAAATGATCACATGGAATTATGCATCTGCGAGTATTTTATGTTTTCTATGGTTTAAGCCGGATCTAGCCCATATTTCGATTAATAAAACGCCGTGGGTTTTAATTGCGGCTTTGGGTGTATTACTGCCGACGATTTTTTATTGCTTAGCACGCTCACTGCAAACAGCAGGTATTTTAAAAACCGAATTGGCTCAGCGCTTATCTGTTGTGCTTTCTCTTAGCGCAGCCTATTTTATTTTCAGTGAATATTTTAATGCCATTAAGCTCATTGGTATTGCACTTGGTGTACTTGCGGTATTGCTGATTTTATTTTCACAGCGTAAGGGAAGCATTGATGGAAAGCAGGGGATTTTATTTTTATTAAGCGTTTGGGCAGGCTATGCACTGATTGATGTGCTATTAAAATTTGCTTCAGGTTTAGGCATGCAGTTTGCGGTGACTTTAAATCTGGTGTTTATTTGTGCATTTTTACTTTCGAGTATTTATAACATCGTACAGCACGGCAGTTTGGGGCAGACCAAAAATATCCTCGCTGGATTGGGCTTAGGTCTCTTAAACTTTGCCAATATTGCACTGTATGTGAAAGCCCACATGTTGCTTAAAGACACACCTGCAATCGTATTTGCTGGCATGAATATTTTGGTCGTGGTTTTAGGTGTGGTTGCGGGCCTCATCATCTTTAAAGAAAAATTGAGAGTCGCAACCGTATTTGGTTTGATTGCAGGGATCATGAGTGTGGTTTGCTTAGCATATGCCATGTCTGTCTAAGATAATTTTTAGCAAAAACGATCGGGTGTTGTAGTAAATCATCCCACTCAGCCACGCCCATGAGCAGTCCTTGATCTCGACAGGTTGGACACTCAGGGCAGTGATGATCAGTATATTGATAAGTATGCAGATACATTTGATGGCAATGACCGCATTCAAACTTCATCGGCATTTGTAGTAAATATGACATGTCCCACCTCTGCTTGAATTGTTGTTTTGATTCAAATTATTCAGCAAAGTTCAGACCAATTTATAAAATTTCTATTTTCTCACATTGTTACTAAATATGTCGTTATTAAAAAAGCCCTCGTATTGAGGGCTTTTAGTTTTAGATGTTTACTTAACGTGTGAGTTGTTGAAAACGTTGTAAGGTATTTTCAAAATAACATTTACCCACAGCAACAGGGTGCTTCAGAAAATCTTGAGTTTCAATGGTGCCTTGTAACTGACCCGGTTGTTTACAGTTTGGGCAGTTTGGATAGCTATGGAGCATATCGCCCGCATATTTTTGTAAATAAACCGTATTGCACGCTTCGCAATGAAATTTCATAGGTAATTTTATAGCTGTAGGCATAGGGAGAAACCTGAGTATATTTTGAGCAGAATATACTCGATAATTGTTTAAATAATAAGTCCCGAAATGACAAAAAAGAGGCAAAATTGCCCCTTTCGTCGGTTTTATGGAAAGCTTAGAGGTGTGTAAAAATTTCTTCAGCATTCAGACGTGATTTAGGTAATTTCGCATTGAAATCATTTTCGCTACGATAGCCTAAAGTCATCAGTACAGAAGGAATCAAGTTTTGTTCAACTAAGCCCAATTCTTCAGTGATGATCGCTTCGTCAAATCCACCAATCGGTGTTGCATCCACACCTTCAATGCCTGCTGCCAAAAGCATTTGACCTAAAGCAATAAATGTTTGGTTTTCAGCCCAACGTTGAATATCACCTTTTTCATTACGATAATAATCGACATAACCTGTACGGCTGTCTTTTTGACCTTGTTTGGCTTTGTCATCTTTAAAGCGACCACTACGATCATCCTGATTTAAAAGATTATCTAAATGCTCTGCAGTGATGTCTGCTTTAGTACAGAATAAAATCGTATGTGATGAATCTAAAACTTTTGGGGCATTGTAGGCATATTTTCCTACTAAGGCTTTGGCAATGCGTTGTTTGGCTGCATCATGATCTGCAATAAAAAAATGCCAAGGCTGAATATTAATGGAAGATGGTGTTAAACGGAGTATTTGTAATAAACGCTCAAATTGTTCCTGTGGAATTTTTTTAGCAGGATTATATGCTTTCGTGGTATAGCGTTGTTTTGATACGTTTAACAGATCCATCGAATATCTCCAGATATAGTTTGCTGTAGTTTAGCGGATAAATGGCCAAATGGTCTAAGGAGAAAATTTTCCAAAGATAGATCTTAGTCGTATATGCTGTACTCATTGGCTAAAAATTAACAGATTTAAGCTGTATGAAGTGCGAATTAGAGTTATATAAAATCATAAGATAGATAAATGCTATTGGTAGTTTTTGCCAAAAGGCGTTTAATCAATTGTAGTTAATCATAGTTTAAGCATGAGACAGCAGCGATGGATTACACCAATCATTTCAAGAAAAAATTAAAAACCGAACAGCAGATTGGTTTATGGGTCGGATTAGCCGATGCTTATGGGACTGAAATAGCTGCAAACGCAGGTTATGACTGGTTGCTAATTGATGGCGAGCATGCACCAAGTGACTTACGGACGACATTGTCGCAATTGCAAAGTATTGCAGCATATCCTTCGCAAGCCGTAGTTCGACCTCCAATTGGTAGTGTGCAACTGATTAAACAATTGTTGGATATCGGTGCGCAAACCTTGCTGATTCCTATGGTTGAAACTGTTGAACAAGCTCAACTTATGGTTAAGGCAGTACGTTATCCACCTGAAGGTATTCGTGGAGTAGGTGCAGCATTAGCACGTGCAACACGTTGGAACAGTATTCCTGACTACTATGCAACTGCACATGAAAATATCTGTTTACTGATTCAGATTGAGTCGGTTGAGGGGATTAAAAACTTAGATGAAATACTGAAAATTGATGGCATCGATGGGGTATTTATTGGTGCGGTGGATTTGTCGGCGACGATGGGTTATCAGGGGAATTCGAACCATCCTGAAGTACAAAAAACCGTGATTGATGCAATTCAGCGTATACGTAAGGCGGGTAAAGCCGCAGGTATTTTGTCGACACAACATGATGTGACTCAGAAATATATCGAGTTAGGCACAGAATTTGTTGCCGTGGGTGTCGATACCAGTGTGCTCATGAATTCGTTACGAGAGCTTTTATCGAAGTATAAAACCGATACCCAAGTAATGAAAACAGAAGGTGGTTACTAAGCGGTACAGCCTTGGTTATATTATTTACTGTGTGGGTAATTAATTTACTCGTTGGTTAAAAAAATTAATTCAATAATTTTAGCAAAAGTAGTGGCTTAGAGTATATATAAGTCCTACTTTTGCTAATCAAAGCGCAATATTGTATACTTCTGCTTAACTCGAAGCGGGTAATGTTCCTGCTTATCTTTTTTTATTTAGCTGATTGTGATTTATCTGTATTCAAGCTTCTGACTTGAATCTTATCTTTGTAACTACAGAATTATTATTCCAAACCCGATTGATTAATCTCTTTGTTCTGTCACAAAAAGCTCACATGTTGAGTAAATCTTTTGAATATTTTAAATACTTGGCAAACTGCCAAAGCCGTAAATGGCGACGAAATTAATGTAAAACTGGTGCCTTTGAAACGTCAACAAAATACCAATGCTGGTTTAATTTGGGTTGATGTTGGGCAAATGATTGAATTAGAAACAGGCGAAACCTTTAACCTGAATCTAGATGGCAAAAGCTTCTATACTGGCCCAAACCAGCTATATCGCTTAGCTTAAATGAAAAAAACAGCAGATGATCTGCTGTTTTTTTTTGCTTAATTAAAAATCTACGTTTGCATGGTTTGGATACGTACATTAATCAGATATGATGGTAAATTTTTCTAAAGGCTAACGATTAGAAAGCTATGGACTAGTAAGACCAAATTTTTAATTTTAAATCACTCACAGATGGGTTTTCATTAAACTCTAATATTTGAGCTTGTTCTGCACGCCAGTCCCCTAAAACGATACGCGGTTTGCCATGCACATCATGTATTTGGGGGCGGTGGGTATGTCCATGAATCAGTAGATCGGCTAGCTCTAAAGCCTTTTCTACAGCTTCGGCATTTACATCCATGATGTCATAGGATTTAACTTGCTTGGTTTCTGTACTTTTTTTGCGGAAGCCATTGGCGATTTTTTGTCGAAAGCTAAGCGGTAAGCTCTTTAAGAAACCTAATAGGAAAGGATTACGAATCACTTTACGAAACTTTTGGTAAGACACATCATCGGTGCAAAGTAAATCGCCATGTTCGAGACGAATTTTATAGTTGCCAATGTGGAGATAATCCACGTCTTGTAATAATTGACCGTGAAATTTATCTAAAAACTTTTGACCCAATGCAAAATCACGATTACCTACTTGGAAATAAATTTGATTTCCCAAAGCAGTGAAATCTTTTAGTGCTGTAATGATTTCGTCTAACCATGGGGCAGTGAAGTCATCACCAATCCAAGCATTAAACCAATCACCTAAAATATACAGCTGGGTATTTTGAGTTTTGTATTGTTCTAACAAAGCTAAAAACCCCCGAACGAGTCGAGGGTGTTCAGGTGACAAATGTAAATCAGCGATAAACAGATAGGTCACGAATCTTTTCCTTTGAATCTCCCTAAATCCCTCTTTAAAAAAGAGGGACTTTTCCTCCCTTTTATAAAGGGAGGTTAGGAGGGATTCTTATTCAGAAATGATTTTAGCTGATTCGATTACAACGTTCTCTAGAGGAACGTCTGCGTGGTAGCCACGGTTACCAGTACGAACGCTTTTGATTGCGTCAACAACGTCAAGACCTTCAACTACTTTACCAAATACTGCATAGCCCCAACCTTGCGCTGTTTTACCAGTGTGGTTAAGGAAAGAGTTGTTTTTCACGTTAATGAAGAATTGAGCTGAAGCAGAGTGAGGTGCTTGAGTACGTGCCATAGCGATCGTACCAACATCATTGCTTAAACCGTTGTCAGCTTCGTTTTCAATAGAATCACGAGTTGTTTTTTCTTTGAAGTTTTCATCCATGCCGCCGCCTTGGATCATGAAACCATCAATAACACGGTGGAAAATCACGCCGTCATAGAAACCATCGCGAACATACTGTAAGAAGTTTTCAGCAGTTTTAGGTGCTTTTTCAGTGTTAAGCTCAAGAACAATACGACCTTTATTGGTGTTTAATTCGACTTGAGGAAAACTCATTGTGTAATCTCCTGTACATGGACATGAAAGCCATGGGTTTTTTGGTTGTGAGAAGCATAAGCAAACTGTAAACTACAAGGCAAGTAAAAACGTTACTTTCTTTGTTAAAAATGAAGAAAAGCGTTTTAATTATCCTAATTTTATCTTTATAGAAGTGATTTTATTACCATGAAGCCAAACGATGTTGTTTCATCCCTGCCTAACAATCCGACAACCAAGAACAATGCCCCTGTCGAAGCTGCGCAGCAGGAACAACAGCCAGGCTTAGATTTTGTACGTCAGGTCATTACCGATGATTTATCAGCAGGTCGTACAGAACAAGTTGTAACACGTTTTCCACCTGAGCCAAATGGCTACCTACATATTGGTCATGTAAAAGCTATTTGTCTGAACTTTGGTATTGCTCAAGAATTCGCAGGTCTATGTAACCTCCGTTTTGACGATACAAACCCAGATGCCGAAGAGCAAGAGTATGTAGACGGTATTGCCAATGACGTGAAATGGCTAGGTTTTGAGTGGAATGGCGAGCCACGTTATGCATCGAGCTATTTTGATCAGCTTTACACTTGGGCAGTGCAATTGATTGAACAAGGTGATGCCTATGTGGATTTGCAAAGCCCTGAAGAAATCAAACTAAACCGCGGTAATTTTGTTGAGCCGGGTAAAAACTCGCCGCAACGTGATGCTAGCGTAGAAGAAAACTTAGCGCGTTTTGAACAAATGCGTAATGGTGAGTTAGGAGAAGGTCAGGCAGTACTACGTGCCAAAATTGACATGACTTCACCTAACATTCATATGCGTGATCCTATTTTGTATCGTATTTTGCATTCAGAACATCACCAAACTGGTGATAAATGGAAAATGTACCCAATGTACGATTATGCGCATCCATTATCAGATGCCATTGAAGGGGTTACGCATTCACTGTGTACACTAGAGTTTGTTGATCACCGTCCATTCTATGACTGGGTTGTAGAGAAAGTTAAATCACCATCTGTACCACGTCAGTACGAATCAAGCCGCCTAAATGTAGATTACACCATTACCTCTAAACGTAAATTACGTAAATTGGTTGAAGGTGGATTTGTGAATGGTTGGGATGACCCACGTATGCCGACCGTTGTGGGTATGCGCCGTCGCGGCTTTACCCCAGAAGGTCTGCGTGACTTCTGTAAACGTGTAGGTGTAACGAAAGTCGATGGCAGTATTGTTGATGTTGCAATGCTTGAATATTGCATCCGTCAGTCTTTAGAAAATACTGCTTCACGTGGTATGGCGGTGTTAAACCCACTGAAAGTGACTTTAACCAACTTGCCTGAAGCAATGGATTTGGTACATGCACGTCATCCAAACGTGGACATGGGTGACCGTATTATTCCGTTGACTCAAGACATTTACATCGACCGTAAAGACTTTGAAGAAGTTGCACCTAAAGGTTTTAAGCGTCTGATCCCGGGCGGTGAAGTGCGTTTACGTCATGCGTATGTGATTAAGTGCGATGAAGTGATTAAAGACGAGAACGGTGAAGTGGTTGAATTGAAATGTTCAATCGACCCTGAAACTTTAGGTAAAAACCCTGAAGGCCGTAAAGTGAAAGGTGTTGTACATTGGGTTTCTGCAAGCAAAGGTATTGCTGCGGAAGTTCGTATTTACGACCGTTTATTTACTGAGTCAGACCCTGAAGTGGGTGATGACTTCCTTGCAAACTTAAATCCTGAATCACTGAAAGTGGTTCAAGCGGTCATTGAGCCTGCATTGGCAGAAGCAAAACCTGAAGATCGTTTCCAATTTGAACGTGAAGGTTATTTTGTTGCAGATCAGTTTGATCATACAGCGGAAAAACCAGTGTTTAACCGTATTCTAGATTTGAAAGACAGCTTCAAACCAGGCAAATAAAATCTTAGCTTTTAAATGGATTCATCTTTGAATCCCCAATAGGTTAAGATCAAGTAGGTTAAGATTAAGCTCAACTTCGGTTGGGCTTTTTTCATTGTTGAAATTGTTCATTAAGGCAGTACAGAGGGGAAATAAGTGATCATTCGAAATAAAAATAATAGTTTTAAACTTTTATTTGCATGGCATGGCACGATACTCCCAAAAGTCATGCCTGCGTTGGCTGTCGTCGTGAGTTTGTCGGCGATTTTGGTGTATCTAAGCGCTGCACACTACCTGAATACGCCTGAAGTTCCAGCCATCGGATTTACCATCTTTGGGGTGATTCTGTCGATTTTTTTGAGCTTTCGAAATACTGCCTGTTATGACCGTTGGTGGGAAGGGCGCAAGCTTTGGGGCTCATTGATTGCCAATACACGCCACATGATTCGTGATAGCCATGTCCTTGAAGATGAGCAGAGAACCGTGTTGATGTACCGCATCATGCTGTTTTGCAATTTGTTACGTGATCGCTTACGCTATGAATCACAAGATATTGCACATTTTAAAGACGGCGTAGCTTTGACGGATCAGCAATGGCAGCAATGCCGAGACAATATCAATGCACCACAGTATTTACTTGAAATTATTCAAAAAGATTTAGTCAAAGCCTATAAGCAAGGTCAGATTACAGACATTATCTACAGCACGCTTACACGTCATACCGTAGCGATGGGTGATATCCATGCAGGCTGTGACCGTATTATGACCACGCCATTGCCATTTTCATATTCGGTGCTTTTACATCGCGCGGTGTATTCATTTTGTCTGATTTTGCCATTTAGCCTAGAGGCCAGTTTAGGGATTTGGACACCTGTCATTGTGGCTTTGATTGCGTATTTATTTTTAGGTTTGGATGCGTTAAGTGCAGAGCTGGAGGAGCCTTTTGGCTTGCAGGAAAATGATTTGCCGCTGGACTCGATTGTACGAAACATTGAGCGTGAAATGTTTAGCAGCCTAGAGGTGGAGCTTCCGCCATTGATTAAGACTTTTAACAGTAATTTAAGATAAATTCTTGGCCTAATTTTCAGATAAATTAGGCGATACATACCACGCATATTGATGCTGAAAAAAATCGTCCAAGTGTCGCATAAAAGCCTGTACTTTAGGCGGAACAAAATGTCGATGCGGAATTACCACATAGATTGCAGTACTTTGAAGAGGGATCTTGGGTAGAACTTGGATGAGCTGGCCAGATTGTAAATCTTCATCCACATGCCAGATGGAGTGGTTTGAGATGCCTAAACCTGCAAGTGCTGCTTGGCGTACACCTTCACCTGAGTTGATATGAAATTGCCCTGAAACGGGTATTTTTATGCTGTATTGATCTTGGAAGAATGTCCAATATTGCGAAACGCCTTTAGGGTATTTCTGTAAAATGCATTGGTGCATAGAGAGCTCTTCTAGAGAGCGAGGTTCGCCATGTTGCTCGATATAGTTTGGCGAGGCACACAAAATACGACGGTTTAAGCTAAGTGGTTTAGCAATCAGCGATGAGTCTTCTAGTTGACCAATACGTATCGCAACATCGATACCTGCCGAGACCAAATCTAAATTTTGATCGGTCTGTTCAATATCCAAAGTCAATGTTGGATGCAACTTGGCAAAGGCTGCAAATACTGGCCCTAAAATACGATTTCCAAAAACTTCTGAACATATGATTTTTAATACGCCACTGAGTTGTTGTGGTTCAGGCTGAAATTGGCTCAGTAGCGAATTAAATTGTTCGAGTAAGGGAAATCCTTGTTGCAATAAAACAGCACCTTCCTGTGTTAAATGTAGTTGCCGTGTGGTGCGATGAAATAGGCGTAGCCCTAAACTTTGTTCAAGTCTGTGTAGACGGCTACTAGCGACAGAAACAGAGAGATTGGCTTCTTTGGCGGCTTGACTGATTGAACCCAGTGTCGCCATTCGTGTGAATAAGTCGAAATCTTCAGTCAGCATTATCAATATAATCAAGAAAGTCTTTCTTGATATTCAGGGTTTTTCTGATAAACATCTGTACTTATTCTGTGTATAAATCAAACACAGGAAATCACCATGAATTATCACAATCTAGGGCAATCTGGCTTGCAAGTATCAGAGTTTGGCTTTGGTGCAGGTACATTTGGCGGGCAAGGCCCAATTTTCTCTGCATGGGGGCAAGCGAGCTTAAATGATGCTCAGCGCATGATTGATCTCTGTATTGATCAAGGCGTGAATTATTTCGATACCGCAGATGCTTATTCAAATGGTGTCTCTGAGCAGATGCTCGGTGCATTACTTCAATCAAAACGCCAAGAGGTGATTATTTCCAGCAAAGTGGGTATCCGATTGAATGATGGAATCAATCAAGGTGGATATTCTAGAAGCTATTTAATTCAAGCCGTAGAGGCGAGTTTAAAGCGGTTAGGCACAGATTATATTGATGTGCTGCAACTGCATCAGTTTGATAGCACGACGCCACTTGAGCAGCTGATGCGCAGTTTAGATGACTTGGTAGGTAGTGGAAAAGTTCGCTATATCGGTGTGTCGAATTTTTCAGGCTGGCAGCTCATGAAAGCGCAGTCGATTGCCCAACAGCAGGGCTATGAAAAGCTAAGTGTGCATCAAGTCTATTATTCTTTGATTGGACGTGACTATGAATGGGAGTTGATGCCTGCGCAGCATGATCAATAGATTGGTGCAGTGGTATGGAGTCCGCTAGGCTGGGGGAGATTAACAGGAAAATTTGATCGTGAGCATGCGATTCCAAAGCAAAGTCGACTACATGAGACAGCACAATTCGCACCACCAGTTCAACACGAAAAGTTATTTGCAGTGTTAGATGTAATGCAAGAAATCGCCATGGAAACAGGGCACTCTATTCCACAGATTGCATTGAATTGGCTGAAAACCAGACCGACAGTGTCTAGCATTTTGATAGGCGCACGTAATGAACAGCAACTGTTGGATAACCTTGCGGCGAAGGAATGGTCATTAAGCGTAGAGCAGTTAGCCCGATTAGACGCAGTCAGTGCAGTGTATCCACCTTATCCATACTATCCCTATTGGAATGGGCAATTTATAGAGAAGAATCCCACGCTAGTGACATCAGCATTTATTACAGAACATACAGCAGAATAGGGCAATAACAATTCAGTGGTAGGCAATGATCAGTGCTCTGTGCTATCACTGAATAAAATTAAAATACTGTAGGAATGCTGATGAGTGTCGTGATTGAAACCCAGATGTTAATTCGTAAGTCCATCAATATCGTATTTAATGCTTTTGTTGATCCTTTAATAACACAGCATTTTTGGTTTAGTGCATCGAGTGGATATCTAGAAGAAGGTAAAACGGTGCAATGGACTTGGCAAAAATATAATGCAGTCGCCGATGTAGACGTGCTGAATATTAAGGAAAACAAATTAATTCAAATACAGTGGGGAGAACCAAAAACTCAGGTCGATTTTATTTTTGAGCAAATTAGCCCGATGGAAACCTATGTCCGCATCAAAAATTCAAAGATTCCTCTGCAAGGTCAGGCATTGATTGATTTTATTATCGATAGTACAGGTGGTTTTACAACGGTTTTGGATGCAGCCAAAATTTATTTAGAACATGGCCTGCAAAGCAATTTGGTTGAAGACAAATTTCCACCTTTTAGCAATGCGAACTTTTAGCAATGTGAAGAGTGACCAAGATTAAGTATTACATCTGATACGCTAAAATAAAAAGCTTGTGTATTAGCGCAGTATTTCTAAGCAATGTGCTGATGTATTGAAATTTGATAAAGCCACGGTTCAATGCTGCTACAGTGAATTAACGATTCTTATGTTCTTCACGCTTTAAATAGGTATAAACCGGCATTTGCATTTTGGCTTTTTCACGCAGTTTCTTTTTGATATAGAACACCAGAGCAAAGCAAGTAGTGGTCACGGTCAGCATCATGCTACTCATAAAACTCATCAGAGAACTGACATAGCCAATCGTGGTGAGTCGGTTCATCATACGGAACACTTGAGGACTACTTTCAACGCCGGTAATGGCCCATGTGCATAAGTGTTCACAGTTATTAATAATCAGATGATAGTTGTTTTCATGCATGCGAGAGCGCATACGACGCACCACTTTACGACCTTTAAATTTTGGATTGCTATATGACTGAACGATAATTTTTTTGCCGTGGCTGAATTTTTCGATCGAAGTCATTTCAATCGGATGTTTTTTGAAAAGGTGTGCAAAACCAGAGTAGTGAATGACTCTACCGCGGCCGGCATATATGCCATGATGGCTATAACCGAAGTGTTTAACAATCAGATGTGTTCCAAGAGGAAAACCATCTTTCTGCACATGCATGTATTTACCAGTCCTACTTTAAATCCGAATTATTTTTAAAGATTAGTCTACTTTTAATCTGTGAATTAATCGACTATTTTAGCGATGATTTAGCTAAAATTTGTTCGATTTTTAACGTGCGCTATGGATAGGGTCATGCTTGGTCTTCAATTAACCTCAATGTTTAAAAAAATGCGCTTTATGATGCTGCTCGGTCTGATTTTCTCACCGAGTATTTCCTATGCCAATATTCAAGCGAAACGTGTCAGTCAGCCTATTGCCGTGGATGTGGTTGAAATTTCCGATCTGAGTCAACTGAAGCTCTATTTATATGATACACAGCAGCAGCCATATCAAGACCTACAGCGACTAAAGCAGGTATTAGCGCGTAAGTGTAATACGATGAACTTCGCAATGAATGCCGGGATGTATCATGCAGACTTAGCACCTGTTGGTCTATACGTTGAAAATGGAGTGCAGAAAAAAGCCTTGAATCGTGCAACACGAGGCTTTGGTAATTTTTTAATTCAGCCGAATGGTGTTCTAGCATGGAATGGCAAGCAAGCGGTGATATCAACCACACAAAAATATGCTTCCACAGATTTTAAGGCACGTTATGCAACGCAGTCAGGTCCAATGCTGGTGGTAGATGGAAAAATCAATCCAAACTTTATCCCACAGTCAGATTCATTGAAAATCCGCAATGGTGTGGGGATCAAAAACGGCAAGTTGTATTTTGTGATCAGTCGTGAAGGCGTGTCGTTTTATGCATTTGCACAATATTTTAAGCAGCAATTATCGATTAACAATGCCTTGTATTTAGATGGATCTGTGTCTAGTGCAGATATCCAAGCGTTGAATAGACATGATTCGAGTTTAAAACCTTTAGGGCCAATTGTAGCGTATACAACAGGATCTCAATGCAAACAATAAAAGCCCGAATAATCGGGCTTCATCTGTACAGTGTTTAGATTGATAGAAACAACTGTTTATTTGCCGACTAAACCTAAAAAGGTACTTTGGGTTTGGCACATTTGAATGGCTTGTTCTTTAGATTGTTTTTTAATACTTTCTTCAAACTGTTTTTTCTGTTCTTTGATTTGTTCTTCGTTTAAGCCCATTTGTTTCGATAGGGCTTCGAGCTTATCCCAAGATTCTTCGCATTCTTTGGGGATTTGGCTACAAGCACTTAGACTAAGTATGCAGCAGGCAATAAGGCAACTTGTTAATTTATTCATGTTCATTCCTTTAATTTTTATATCAATGCTGTTTAGAGGTCATCTGCCTCTTATTTGATGCAATATTAGGTTTTATTGTCGTGTGTTTAAAAATAGACATTACTGATTTGCCTTGGAGCATAGCATAAAAGCTGTAAATAGTGATGTGGCCAATCCACAAACCTGATCTGTAAATAAGCGGCATACTTTTGATTAGACTAAAAATGAAAAAGGCACTCTGTAAAACAGAATGCCTTGTTTGAACATTGAATGTTCAGACTCTACTGTAGAGGTAGATGCTGGATTTCATTTAATTCCTTACGGCTATAACCGCGCGAAGCGAGTACTTTTTTAATACCGAGGATAACATCTTCATCCGTTGCCTTTGTAAGAGCAGCAATAAGCTGTTCATTGGTTTTACAAGAGCAATCATTTTCAACACAGGCAATTTGATTCTTATGCCCGTTTTGCTGTTCATTAGCGAACAACTTATGCCAAAAACTCATAGAGCCTTCATTTGCGACCTAACATAGGACGAAATATAACCAATCCAATAAATAAAGCAAGACTACTAAAGTGAAATTTTAGCCACTTGAATCATCATTTTTTCGATTAGACTTTTAAAATCTTTAACTTATTTGTTCTTAAAGCTGTTCATAAATATGCATGTGACGAGAAAATAAAGCTTTTTTAGAATATAAAAAAGGAGCTTTTAGAAAGCTCCTTTTATGACAGCAACATGACTTGAAATAATTTGTTTAAATCTTCTCAAGAAACACGCCAGACTCTACATGGTGTGTATAAGGGAACTGATCAAATAAGGCAAATTTGCTGATTTTATGCGTTTGTGAAAGTAGTTTGAGATTGTCATGCAAAGTATCTGGGTTGCATGAAATATAGATAATGCGTTCAAAACGTTGCAACAGTTTTAGTGTTTCATCATCGATACCTGCACGCGGTGGATCGACAAATACTGTATTGAAGTTATAGCTCGTAATTTCAATTTCAGCTTCTTCAAGGCGGCGGAATGTACGTTCAGCATTGTAGGCTTGGGTGAACTCTTCAGCTGATAGACGAGCCACTTGGATATTATCAATGCCATTTTGCTCAATATTCCACTGTGCGGCATAGACTGAAGACTTGGCTAATTCTGTTGCCAAAACGCGATTAAAGCGTGTTGAAAGAGGCAGTGTGAAATTACCATTACCACAGTAAAGCTCAAGTAAGTCTTTATCAGAGTGATCGGCAGCCTGACATGCCCATTCCAGCATTTTTTGACATACGCCGGCATTTGGCTGAGTGAAACTACTTTCAATTTGTTTGTACTGATATTTACGGTCAAAAACTTGGAGTTCTTCAACCACATAGTCATCAGTTAAAATCACGCGCTGACCACGACTACGACCATAAATCTTGATATTGAGCTTTTCAGATAGGGCTTTGGCAGCTATTTCCCATTCAGCATTGAGCGGGCAGCGGTAAACCAATGAAACCAGCATTTCGCCTTTCAGCGTTGCCAAGAAATGAACCTCAAATAAACGGCTCGATAAGATCTCTTGTGCCTTGAGTTCATTTAATAATATTGGCATTAAGTCATTAATGCTTTTATCTGCAATCGGGAAATCTTTAATTTCTACAACTTGTTTTTCATTGTCTGCATTGCGTTCAAACATTGCATAGAACATATCATTTTCAGTATGCCAAATTCGGAATTCCGCTCGCATACGAAAGTTTTGTTCAGCAGAAGGAAAAACTTCTAAAGAGGGAGGGTTGTATTCTGAAAATTGAGCCGTAATGCGGGCAACTTTGGCATCAAGTTGTTGCTGATAAGTTGAAGTCATATGCAGTAAAAAATCGCAAACATATTAAAAAAAGTCATGTTAGCAAAATTCACCTTATAAGACTAAATTAATTCCACTTTTGGCTGTATTTATCTGTCGAGAGGATGAGTCTGAATGCGCTAAACAGAATATTTATCTAGGGGTAGTTAAAAAAACGCTCAATCTTTATGGAACATTCATAAAGATTGAGCTAAGTGAGGAACTGATTAGTTGGAGTTCAATTCAGTGTTTAATTCATTGTCATTAAGCTGGCATTACCACCGGCTGCCGCTGTATTGACACTGATTGCCCGTTCAATCACGAAACGTTCTACAGGGATGTCATATTGGCCTGAAGCTAAATGTGTAATGCCAATAATTGCACCTTCACGAGACGCGATGACTTGTTGAATTTTTAATAACTCAGCTTTTTCACCATGATGTAAAACCGCATCAAAATTGCCATGATAAATATCCGTGATCACTTTAAATTGGTCTACGAGGACTTTTGGCATGCTATTTAAGTGTTTCAACACAAAAGTATTGTCTGCAAGTACAACAGGCTGACTACCCACCGATAAAATCGCAGCAATTTGATTCAGTTGATCTGCATCATTGTTAGCCAATGAAAGCACACCCTTACGTGCCAAAATGGCATATTGGTTGTTTTCACCGGTTGGGCCTTGTAGCTCAAAACTTTGTCCAGCGGCTATGGCCTGCGGTGCTTGAATCGCAATGCCTGAAAAATGCTGCTTCGCCCAAGTGTTAAAAGCTTCATATGCAGGGAAGTGTGTAGCTTGCGTTTCTGCCTGAGCCGCATAAGGTGTAGCCAGTTTTTTCTCAGAAACTTGATGCATTAAACGGTAAAGATATAAAGGACCGCCCGCTTTTGGACCAGTACCTGATAAGCCCTCGCCGCCAAAAGGTTGTACACCAACCACAGCGCCTACAATATTACGGTTAATGTATAGGTTGCCAACTTCTGCATGACCGATAACTTTTTGAATCGTGTCATCAATACGTGTATGCAAGCCCATGGTTAAACCATAACCTTTGGCATTGATTTGCGTTAATAGGTTTTCAATCTCACCATATTTGTAGGTGATTAAATGCAATACTGGCCCAAAAACTTCGTGTTCTAAATCATTTAAATGTGGAAGTTCAATTAAAGTTGGTGCAACAAAAGTTCCCGTACTTAACGCATTGCTATCAGCATTAAACATGATTTGATGTACGGGATAGCCTTTGCTACGCATCTTCTCAATATGTTTTTCAATATTTTGTTGTGCTTCAAGGTCGATCACTGGGCCAATGTCAGTTGCTAAAAGTGCAGGATTTCCGACACGAAGTTGCTTCATCGCACCTTGTAACATGGTACGGACTACGTCCACATTATCTTCTTGCACACAGAGAATACGCAGGGCAGAACAGCGTTGACCTGCACTGTCATAGGCAGAGTTAACGACATCCAATACCACTTGTTCTGTCAATGCTGATGAGTCAACAATCATGGCATTTTGACCACCAGTTTCAGCAATCAAAACTACACTTTCGCCAAATTGGTTTAAGCGCTGTGCCACGGTTTTTTGCAAGATACGTGCGACTTCGGTTGAGCCTGTAAACATGATGCCTTGGACACGTGAGTCCGCGCTGAGTTTGGCCCCAATGGTTTCGCCACGGCCAGGGAGAAGTTGCAATACATCGAAGGGAACACCTGCTTCCCATAAAATATGTACAGCTTGAGCAGCAATCAGAGGCGTTTGTTCAGCAGGCTTGGCAATCACGGTATTACCTGCAACCAAGGCTGCAGCAATTTGACCTGTGAAAATAGCAAGCGGGAAGTTCCATGGGCTAATGCACAGCACAGTACCTAGGGGTTCAATTTGCGTATTCTCTGCTAGATCAATTATTTGAGCTGCATAATAACGTAGGAAATCTACAGCTTCACGGACTTCAGCAATAGCATTGGCATAAGTTTTACCACTTTCACGTGACAACAACACCATCAGAGATTGCAATTGTGCTTCCATCAAATCCGCCGCACGGTTTAAGCATGCTGCACGCTGATCTTTGTCTAAAGTTTTCCATGAAGCTTGGGCATTTACCGCATTATTGAGAGCGATTTCCGCTTGTTCTAAACTGGCTTCGCTGACACTACCGACCACATCACTATGGTTTGCAGGGTTTGTAATGTTGATACTTGCAGTATGAATTTCTTCTAAATTAGCGCCCATTGCACTAGCATGCCACTGGGTATGTGCATGCTGTACTGCCGTGGTATTGAGCTGAGATAAGTCGCGATCATTGGCTAAATCGAGTCCTTTTGAGTTGCGACGTTCTGAGCCATACAAATCTTGCGGAAATGGGATGGATGGATGCTTAGCGCCAGTCACACCTTCTTTTTCAGCAGCCGCTAATATCGTCTGTCTTGGATTTTCAATTAAATCTTCAATTTTTAAATTTTTATCTGCAATACGGTTGACGAAAGAGGTATTCGCACCATTTTCCAGTAAACGTCGAACTAAATAGGCCAATAAGGTTTCATGGTTACCCACCGGTGCATAAATACGGCATGGCACACCCAGTTTGTTGTCAGATTTCGAACCCACCACTTGTTCATAGAGGGGTTCACCCATGCCGTGAAGGCACTGAAATTCATACTGGCCTGGATAGTAAAGCTCTGGCTGTGCTAATTGGTAGATCGTAGCAACAGTTTGCGCATTGTGTGTTGCAAACTGAGGATAAATTTGCTCAGGTGCAGCCAAGAGTTTTTTAGCACATGCAATATAAGATAGGTCGGTATGAACTTTGCGCGTAAATATAGGATAGTCACTCATACCCTCAATTTGCGCTTTCTTAATTTCGCTGTCCCAGTATGCACCTTTCACCAAGCGAATCATTAAACGTTTTTGGCTACGCTTAGCGAGGTCAATAATATGGTCGACCACATAGAAACAGCGTTTTTGGTAGGCTTGAATCACAAATCCAATACCTTTCCAATCCGCTAATTTAGGCTCAAAACACAGGCGCTCAAGTAGTTCCAATGAAATTTCAAGGCGGTCAGTTTCTTCGGCATCAATGTTTAGACCAATATTGTAATGCTTGGCTAATACTGCAAGTTCAAGCACTTTGCCATAAGCTCGTTATGTACACGATCGATCTGCGAGCGTTGGTAGCGTGGGTGTAGGGCAGATAATTTGATCGAAATACCTGCACCGTTATAAACATCTTTACCTTCAGAGGCTTGACCAATCGCGTGGATCGCATCGGTATAGTCTTGATAATAACGTTCTGCATCAGGTTCAGTTAATGCTGCTTCACCTAACATGTCATATGAATAGCGGAAGCCTTTGTCTTCTAATACTTCTGCATGTTTAAGCGCTTCATTGATGGTTTCACCTGTAACAAACTGTTCACCCATCATACGCATAGCCACGTCTACAGCTTTACGGATAATGCCACGTCCACTGCGTGCTAAAATACCGGTGAGTAGGCTAGACAGACTTTTTTGTTGAGGGGTTTCCATCAGTTTGCCCGTCAGCATTAATCCCCAAGCAGCAGCATTTACGAACATGAGGCTACTTTGGCCAACATGATCTTTCCAGTTACCTTGGTTGATTTTATCTTTGATCAGTAAATCACGTGTTGCTTTGTCTGGAATACGGAGTAGCGCTTCGGCTAAACACATGAGCGCGATGCCTTCCTGAGAAGACAATGAAAACTCTTGTAGCAAGCCTTGCACAATGCCTGCTTTACCTGTACCGCTTTTACGTTCACGTAATGAATGGGCTAAGTCAAAAGCCAATTGTTGAATTTGATCGCTGATCGGGGAAGGGATTTCACTGTGTGCTAATAAGTTTTCAATGCACTCAGTTTCAGCACGACGCCATGCTGTATTAATCGATTGTTCAAAGCTATTCTTTTCTTTAAATTCAGTGATGTAGTCATCGCTTCCCGTGACTTCAAATACTTTTCCATTCATGTTTCAATTTTCCGTGTCAAAGTTCTATGACGAGCAAATAAATCTTGAGCTTGATCCTTTATTTAATTTATCATCACAGAATATTTAGCGAATAACTCACTATAGTTTTAATAATATTTAGAGAAAAATTCAGATGACTAGCCCATATTTGAGCTTAGACCGTATAGATATTCGAATTTTAGAGCTGCTGCAAGAAGACGGAAAATTGTCCAATATTAAGCTTGCGGAAATGGTGAATTTATCACCCACTGCGGCGTTGGCACGTGTGCAAAAATTATCGAAAGAGGGCTTTATTTTAGGCTATGAAGCACGTTTAAATCCGGTCTTACTCAACAATGGATTTGTGGTTTTTGTGGAGATTTTACTAGATAAAACCACACCCAATGTATTGGAAGATTTTTCGGATGCAGTGCGTCAAATTCCAGAAATCGTAGAATGTCACATGATCAGCGGTGGTTTTGATTTTGTGGTGAAAATACGCTGCGCAAATATGGAAGAATTTAGAAAAATTTCAGGGCAGGTGCTTTGGCAATTACCTGGTATCAAGGAAACGCGTAGTTATCCTGTGATGGAAGTAATCAAAGAAAGTATGCAAATTAAGCTGAAACCTGCGGCTCGGCCGAAGTAGCTAATCATCAATAATTGAGTATAAAAAAGGGCATTTAGCCACTGCTGTCCCATAGTTTGCTTTAAATAAAAAAACCTGAGTCCTAACAGTTAAAATATGAGTGCAAACAAACACTTTAACGACCAGGATTCAGGTTTTGTCACATCAGAATACCGTATTTCATGAG